>JAHECJ010000157.1 GCA_024641805.1 Desulfococcus sp. | reverse complement strand
CCGGCACCGGAAAGAGCGGATTTTCACATTTGCGATGCTCCATCCTAGCAGATCCGCAGCTTCCCTGGTTGAATACCCTTCAAGATAGATCAGCTCAACCAGAATTTTGTTTTCCGGGCTCAAGTGCGCCAGCGCCCATTCCAGCAATTCTTTTGTTTCTTTAATGGAATGGTTTTCGTAATAAGCTGACTTTGCCTGGTCGGACAACTTTTTTTCAAATGCTTCCTGGTCCTTGTCAGCCAGGGCGCTGACGGTAATCTCTTTTGATCGGTATTTTTTGCGTAACACATCAAAACATGTCCGGATGACGATTGACGTCATCCAGTGCTTAAAGCTGCTTTGGTTGTTAAACCCCGGCAGCGCTTTGTATATTTTGATGAATACATCCTGAACGGTATCTTCAATATATTCACCGGGAACATGACGCTGAACAATGGCAAAAACATATTTTTTGTATTTATCCAAAATGGTTTCAAACGCATTGACATCACCGCCCACAATTCGCTGAATGATTTCTAAATCGTTTGTTTTAAGAGTCGAGCCCGGCATTAAGAATCAGTAATTAAAAATTGAAAATTTAGATTTGGGAATTGCGAATTAAAGCATTCGCTATGGGATCATCCAATATATATTCGATTTTTCGGAGCAAGCTCCAGTGATACCCGGATAAGCCTGATTACGCTCGAAGTGCCAATCAGGCCTATACCGTTTCATTTGAACCTTCAGCCTTCTTCCCTTCCACTTTCTATTTCAGCGAATCTGCATAGGTATTGATCCAGGTGTCCATCATGGCACGGTGAACGTCCCGTTGTTTTTTCATATATCTCATGGGCCCCTTATCATCGGATTTGTTCGAATGGTCCCCCATTAAAGCCTTGAACTGGTCCTCGCTTAATACGGGTTTGAGTTCGGACATTATTTTTGCTTTCTGAACTACGAGATTTTCGGCAATAGTGTTCTTTTGTCTAAATGACTGGCGAATGGCTGATTCATCAAATGCCTTTGGGGAATGGATGGTTTCAAAAAACGTTTTTTTGGCGTCTATCAGCTGATCCGTTAGCTGTCTGTTGGCGTCCCGGGTGGCAGCCAGAATATTGGCGACATCTTTTTTTTGGGCATCGGAAAGATCCATGAGGATCAGTTTCTCAAGCGTGATCCCGCAGATTCCCTTCATGTGTTCCGTTCCTTCCATGAATCCCCGGCATTCATGCCTCATACCGCGGTCATGGCCCTCCATTCCCTGATCCGTGCAATATGGCTTTTCAGCGGAACCAGAAGCGACGGCCGCAAATGTCAGCATCAGGATGATGGAAACGGATATGATTTTTCGAACATGATTATTCATTTTTACCTCCGGTGTATTTAGTGTTATATAATTGATTCCTTCAAATTTTAAAACATATACTATCTTCAAAAGGCCCTTTAAGTTATACAGTCGCGTGGTTTGAAAAATAGTTACAAAAAACTTTACGCTTTTTAATTGATATGTAAAATTAAACGTTTAGAAACGGCAATCGTCAAATTGTCAGCTTGATACCAAACGATGCTAAAGGAGGGAGAAAACGCATGGCAAGTGAGAAATATGTCGGGGCGATAGATCAGGGGACAACCAGTTCGCGGTTCTTTATCTTTAATTTTCAGGGAAAAGTCGTGGCCATGCATCAACTGGAACACCGTCAGATCTATCCCCGGCCCGGTTGGGTGGAACATGATCCCATGGAGATCCGTGACCGGGTCAAAGACGTCATTAAAGTCGGACTTCAGAAAGCGGCGATTAACCGGGATCAGCTTTCTGCGATCGGTATTACCAATCAGCGGGAAACAACGGTTATCTGGAATCCGGAAACCGGACAGCCCTATTATAATGCCATTGTCTGGCAGGACATGCGTACCGGAGATCTATGCCGGGACCTGGCAGTGAACGGCGACATGGATTGTTTCCGGAATAAAGTCGGATTGCCGCTGGCCACCTATTTTTCAGGGCCCAAGATCAAATGGATGATCGATAATATTGACGGTGTGAAGCAGGCGGTAGCCGACGGGAAAGCGGTTTTCGGTAATATGGATACCTGGCTGATCTGGTGGCTCACCGGCGGACCGGACGGCGGTGTGCACATAACGGATGTGACGAATGCCAGCCGGACCATGCTGATGAATCTTGAAACCCTTGACTGGGATCCGGATATGCTGAAGGTGATGGGGGTTCCCCGGCAAATGCTTCCGGAGATAAAATCATCCAGCGAAATTTATGGTTATACGAAATCCACGGGAATATTCGGCGATGAAATAGCGGTTTCCGGTGATCTGGGTGATCAGCAGGCCGCCCTTTTTGGACAGACCTGCTTCACGCCCGGCGAGGCGAAGAATACATATGGCACCGGATGTTTTATGCTGCTAAATACTGGTGAAAAAAGCGTACAGTCCAAATTTGGTCTGCTGACCACCGTCGGATATAAAATCGGCGCTCAGCCGGCCGTATATGCCCTGGAGGGGTCGATTGCCATTGCCGGATCACTGGTGCAGTGGTTCCGGGACAACCTGGGGCTTATCAAGGAATCCCATGACATTGAAGATCTTGCAAGGACCGTTGAGGACAACGGTGGGATTTATTTTGTCCCGGCTTTTTCAGGTCTTTTCGCCCCCCACTGGCGAAGTGATGCCCGGGGGCTGATCACTGGTCTGACACATTACATTCACAAAGGGCATATCGCCCGGGCGGTTATTGAAGCCAGTGCGTATCAGGCAAAAGAGATTTTTGAGGCCATGGAAAAAGACTCCGGGATCCACCTGACGACTCTGAAAGTCGACGGCGGAATGGTCGCCAACGAGCTGCTGATGCAATTCCAGGCGGATATTCTTGATATTCCGGTGATCTGCCCAAAAAACCGTGAAACCTCGGTTCTAGGCGCGGCATATGCGGCCGGGCTTGCTGTGGGATTCTGGAAGGATCAGTCAGAATTAAAAAAGCACTGGGCGGTAGATAAAAAATGGGATGGGAAAATGACTGAAAAGCGGCGTCGGGTGCTTTATGACGGATGGATGAAAGCCGTCCGGCGGAGTTATTCCTGATAGGCACAGGAAGCATCAGACGCCTGCGATGCATATTAATCTCGAGCATCTGACGTAAGAAAATCTTGTTGATTGTGTATTTATGCGTCCGAACTTCGGCCTTTTTTTGTTTTATCGCCACCCACGGCTTCCTGGCGGGATTATTTTTACCCCGAAGGATCGGGATTTTCAGGCTTAGCTTATTTTTTAAAAGGCCTAGTCAAACTAGTTGTTTTAGATTTTGGTAACTTCTTGAAACTTCACAGAAACGTAAAGTATTTCTGTTTGACACGATATCTAAATAGTGGTATTGACTTAAACTTTTTTATTCCATATGATGTAGCATAAAAACGACTGTCATAGGCGCGAACGGTGTTTCCACTTCTCCGGAATGACTACCTCACACAAAGATAGGTGGGGAATTGCATCATTAGTCAACCGGTTATAACGGAAAATCAACAAACAAGATAGAATCAATGAAGAAATTGCAAGCAGGACCTTTTTATGTCTGATCAGACTGAACGATTTGCGGATAATAATCCGGGTAAGTATTATATAATTAAAACCTGCATCGGGTGTACGCTGTGTTCCGTCATCGCGCCGGCGAATTTTATAGAAAATACGGACGAGGAACTGGCCGTCGGTCACAGTTATGTTTATAAACAGCCGGAAACAGAAGCAGAGGAATTATTGTGTGAAGAAGCAATGGATGTCTGCCCCGCGGACGCCATTCGAAATAATGGATCAAGCAATTAGTATAGGAGGATGCCGTGAAGCAAATTGTCAGTATCAGTCTGGGAAGCAGCAAAGATGATTATGAGTTTGTTGCGGAATTTATGGGTCAGGACTTTAATATTAAGCGGGTTGGCACGGATGGCGATGTCGATTTAGCCGCGGACCTGATGGCGCAGTGGGATTCTGGGGCAGACGCTATCAGTTTGGGGGGGATGAATTTTAATTACGCGATCGGTTCCAGCCGTTCTATGGAGAACCAGGCGAAAAAGGTTGACCGGTTGAAATCACGGATCTCCTCCCCGGTGACCATCGGCGAGAAGCTGCGCCGGGTATCTTTTGAGTGGGCCATCAGGCACTTACAGTTCAAGTTCGGAAACAATTATTTCAATCATACAAAAGTGCTCTTCCTGTCAGGTATGCTGAACTATAATATTGCAAAGGTTATTTCCGAATACACGGACAATCTGACGTTTGCGGATCCTTTATTTGAAAACGGCATTCCCAAATTTTTGAATTCAATCGATGATCTTGAAATGTATGCCAAAGGCGTCCATGATATTCTGGAATGGGTGCCGAGCAAACGTCTATCAATCTCCGCCATGCCGCTGCGGCAATGGAATGATTATCTGCGCCGCAAGGCCATTCAAAAGGCCAACATTATCGTTGTGCCGAGTTACAATTTTTATGAGTACCTGAAAGGCTGCGGGCTTGAGGAACTGGGCGGTAAAACAATTATTACGGCAACCGTCTATGAGGACCGGATTCAGTTTCTGCAGGAACGGGGGGTCGATGTTATTATTGACTGTACCCCTAAGATTCTGGAACAGGTGGTCGGGTTCAACGTGCTTGAGGCATTGATTACCGCTGCCCTGGACATCGCTCTGGATGAAATTACGGAAGATGATCTCCTGGAAGTAATCAGTGAGCACAACCTGGATCCCAGAGTCATCTATCCCCAGGGGGAATTCCGCCGGGTGAACCGGTTTGCGTTTGTCATTCATCCCCTTTCCCAGGAGCAGTTGAAAAAAGACCCGACCATTCAGCTGGCCGCGCGGTATGCCCCGTCCGGATTTATGGATGCTGTTGAGAAGATTATTGCCTATTCTCCGCCGTTTATTTATTCCAAGGTGACCGGAATCAAATCTCCCACAGGTGTTGAGGCGGAAGGCTGGCTGATTACCGTGGGTGGGACACCGAAGCAGATGCTCGCGCACAGCGCTGAATTCACATATAAAAGGCTTCTTCAGGCCGCCAAAATGGCCAAACGCCTGGGTGCTCAGATCATGGGGTTGGGCGCATTTACGAAAGTTGTGGGGGATGCCGGAAAAACCGTGGCCAAACTGGCGGATATCCCGATTACCACGGGAAACAGCTATAGTGCTTCCGGAGCGCTTTGGGCCGCTGCGGATGCGGTTCGGCGCATGGGGCTGATTAATGTCGTCAAAGGGAAGAAATTAAAAGCAAAAACCATGGTTGTGGGTGCCACGGGCGCCATTGGGTCGGTCTGCTGCCGCCTGTTGGCCATGGCATTTACAGATCTTTACATGATTGATGTCCGGCATTCCAAGCTTCTGGCACTCCAGGAATCAATCCTGGACGAAACCCCTGAAACAAAGATTGAAATTTCTACCCGGGCCGATAAGTACCTGGAAGACATGGATGTCATCGTGACGGCAACATCCGCCGGCGGCGGAAAAAGTGTCATTGACATTATGAAGGTCAAACCGGGCTGTGTTATTACCGATGTGGCACGACCTCTTGATTTAAGTGCAGAGGATGTTGCCAAGCGGCCGGATGTTCTAGTCATTGAATCGGGTGAAATTCTGCTTCCCGGCGCGAATGTCGAGATGAAAGACATTGGGCTTCCCCCGAAAGTGGCGTATGCCTGTCTGGCGGAAACCATTGTATTGGCCCTGGAAGGTCGATATGAAATTTTTACCATCGGCCGGGAAATTGAATGGCAGAAGGTCAAGGAAATATATAAGCTGGGCATCAAGCACGGGATGAAACTGGCCGCAATATCAGGGGTCAATGGCGTTTATTCGGATGCGGATATTGCTGAAGTGGCCCGACTGGCCAGAGAAGCCAGAAAAGACCAGCCCAAGAGTTCAAATAAAAAAAAG
>JAHECJ010000156.1 GCA_024641805.1 Desulfococcus sp. | reverse complement strand
GCAACAAGTCATCCAAGGCGATTCCCACCCCGCCCGGACTGGGGTTTTGATCGCTTCGCAGCATTTGCCAAATAATCAATTGAAGCTTATGGAAGAAAATAAAAACGGAAACCATCGGATCAGGGCCGCATTGCAATGGACACCTTACCGGCTCATATATTTCATCCTTTTCTTTCGTATTCCAGCACATACCAACCATTCTTGCGATTTGGCTTGAGAGTCTTTCCGTTGTGCAATATATTGTACATGTACAAAAAACAAGAGGTGCAAAATGCGTGCAATATCATATACAACCGCTCGAAATAACCTTGCTAATACCATGAAGCAAGTATGCGATGATCATGATCCGATTATCGTTACTCGAAAAAATAATGAGGCTGTAATTCTTATGTCTCTTGAAGACTATGAATCACTCACTGAAACAGCATATCTAATGCAAAGTCCAAAAAATGCAAAAAGACTTATAGACTCGATTGAAGAACTAAAGGCAGGCCAAGGCAAAGAAAGAGAACTCTTGGAATGAAACTTATCTTTTCTGTGAATGCCTGGGAGGATTATCAATTCTGGCAGAAAACTGACAAGAAAAAATTAAACCGAATCAATCATCTTACTAAAGATATCCAGCGAAACAAATATGAAGGACTCGGTAAGCCTGAACCTCTTAAACACAACTTATCCGGATATTGGTCAAGAAGAATTAATAATGAGCAACGGATTGTTTATAAAATTGAAAACGATGCTATTTTAATTGCTCAACTCAGATATCATTATTAAATTTGCCTAACCCATTGGCGGGGGGCCGAAAAAAGCCGCTGCCCCTGGCTTCTGCGCTATGCTTCTGTATTTTATACATTAAAAGGAGAGTTTCATGTCGGAATTTAAGAATGTTACAATAACCAAAAAAGCCAACATATATTTTGACGGGAAGGTTACCAGCCGCTCGATTATTTTCCCGGATGGTTCAAAAAAAACCCTCGGCATCATGCTTCCCGGAGAATATGAATTCAATACGGATGCCAAAGAAATTATGGAAATTATTTCCGGAGAGCTTGACGTGCTGCTTCCGGGAAGCAACGAATGGAAAACAATTAAAGGTGGAGACGCTTTCGAAGTTTCTGCGAAATCCAAATTCGGGCTAAAGGTCAAGAAAATAGCGGATTACTGCTGTTCCTTTGAGCGTTGAGACAGACCAAATTATCGACCCGCGGGGCCGCGCAACCCCTCCATAAGTCGGGGCAGCGGTTCCTGGATTCGCTCATTCGCGGGAATAACATATGAGAAGAGCATTCACCGTCACTCTCGTGAAGGCGGGAATACAAAAAGCCCCCTGGAAATCACTCCAGGGGGCTTTTTATTTTATCCATGGAACCTGACTTTTTTACATCAATCCCCGTACTAATAATTCCATCCCAGAAAACCGAAGGCGATCACATTCATGACGATCGGCACCGAGTAGATGGCTGAAACCGTAGCGATTTTGTTTTTTAAGCTTTTCAGACTGATGACGATAATGGCGGCAACGAAGAAATGGAAATAGCCGAACAGGAATATCAGCCACACGCCGCCGAATGTCCGTTTCCAGAACGGGTATTCCCAGACCAGGTGACCGCCGTAGTTGAGCAGGCATTCGACAAACACGCAAAACACGGAATACCCGATCGCCCAGAACCACTTTTCCGGGATTCCCAGGATTTTCTCGGTGGTGCTTTCAGAAAGTGTATAGTAATAGATAATCCCGACAAGCAAAAACATAAACATGATCTCAATGTTCCACCCTACCATGGTGCGCAGGGCGGTATCTCCCGGGGTGGTCCAGAAGGCGGATCGCTGGGTTAAGTGCATCACCCATCCGTTCCAGGTCTCATTGAAAAAGTCGACACCGAAAATAGTCAAACCCGCCAACACCGCATTCCAGTTCCCGGAGGAACGGGCAAGTCTGATTTCCTTGGCATACACATAAAAAACAATCGCCAGCAGCGGTATCACATACCACTTGATCATGGAAAGATCCCGGAGGCCGTCAAGGGCCTTTAGGGTTGCTTCGGTCATAAACACCTCCCCTTTTTGATGTTATTTCAGGTTTTGCACAAGCCCCTGAATATAAGGGCTAATCCCTCTTCAAACATACGATCGCCCGAACTGCCGTCTGATTTCACATAGGTTTTGATCAAAAACATGATGTAGACTGAAAACAGGAATTCCGTCACATGATCCACATCCACCGGATAGAAAACGCCCTCATCGATCCCCTGCCGGATCACGTTTTTAAGTATCATCATGGCCCCATGATTCACCTCGTAAAATCGGTCTTCGCTGGGTGACAGGGTAAAGATATCCGGATGTTTCATCAAAAGCGCCCTTAATTCGGGGTGCTCTTCCACATACTCGAAGGACCGGCGGGCGGCAATGGCGAACTTTTCTCCGGCGCTGCCGACCGTTTCAATTTCCGCCGCAATCGTGTCCCGCCATTGCTCCAGGGCATGACTGACGGATTTTTCGTACAGATCCCGCTTGTTTTTCACGTAAAAATAGATATTGCTTTTGGTCATTCCGACCTTGTCCGCCACGTCCTCAAGCGTTGTCTTGCGGTATCCGTAGTGGGCAAACAATGACAGGGCCGCCTGAAGGATCTTCTGTTTTTTGTCCGTTTTTTCCATGCTGTTTTCAGAACTCACTTTTTGACTATTTGAATTATTGACTCAATCGTTCAATTAATCTTTTTATTCGGAATTGTCAATGGGAATAAAGGGCGGTTTTCAATACACAAAAATATCATTGTGCAGGATACGGCACAAAAAACCGCCATGCCCGATCATGCCGGGCATGGCGGTTTGGAATTGATCATAGAATAAAAATGAATTTTATCTGTACGTTATACGGGGAAGGATCTTAAAAAATGACCGGCACAGGAACTCAAAAAAAACATCATCGCCAATCATGGCCATGACTATCGGGCAGCATGCCGTTTGGCTATTTTTTCAAACATATGCACAAACCCGGCGGCCAGCGTATAGACGGAATCGATATGGAGATTCTGTTCGGCGGTCTGATCAAAAAACAGATGAAAACTGGATTCCAGACCCTCATCCGGCTTCCAGTAGCATATCAGGATGGGCAACAGGGGCAGCGGGGAGAGGACGATGGAGATATCCGAATCAAACAGGTTGTCCACCTGTTTTCCGTCAAAAATATCCAGAAGATCGGCAAAAAACGCAGGGTATTCGTCCGCCACCCGCTTTAAGGGATCTTCACACCGGCGCTGAAAGAGCGGATTTCTGACCATCCCGTCTTTCAGCTCCCGGAACGGGACCCATTTCCCGGAAACAGGGGTTCCGCCGCCGTTGATAATATAATTAAGCACCGGAATGGCAAGCCAGGGATTGATATGAATGTCGGAAAAAAGATTTCCCGCCGCATCCACGCTGAAGTCCTTGCCGAAAATCCGGATCGCCAGTTTTCCGCCGGAAAAGCGACCGCCCACCCTGCTCGCTGCCTGCGCCAGGTCGATCCCTGCGATGCCTGCTCTAAGTCGGGCCACCGCATCGGCCATATCCTCTTCTATGGATTGGGCCTTTTTTGTTTTTCCCGAAAATTTTTCAATGACCGCCGGGTCCAGATGCGGGCACTCGCTGATTTGCCGTCTGCCTTTAAAGACCGCGGCCGCAAACGCCAGACAGGTCTTTTCATTGCACAGCCGGCAATTTGATTGGTCAAGCAGCTTGAAGATTTCCATGGTATTTTTCAGTTCAGCCATCTGCAGCACTCACTCCTTTTAAAGAACGGACCTGTTAATTGTGTTTCACACCTTAACAAAAATTATAAGAATTAAAACCATAAAAACCAGTTTCACGGTATGCTCATTTTATCCGCAAAAGAAAATTTTTATTTCATCGAAATTGATAGTCCTGCCTTGAATATCTCCCTAATACCGTGTATGAAAATCCCAATAGTGATGGTTCACGGCGGGATCATTTTCCGCCCCCCTGATAAGCAAAAGGTTCCTGATTTCAATGTATACTCTTAAACGTATCTGCTACCAGTTAATTATTCCCGTTGTTCTTATCCTTTTATCATTAATGATCGTCTGGGAATGGCCCCAGATCCAGGCGCAATTCAAAAGTACCCGGGAATTAAACGCTTTTCTGATTTTTCTTCCGATCATCCCCTATGTTGTTTTTTCCATCAGCACGCTGATGGGATGGCGCTACAACAATATGGGTCTGGTGATGGGTTCATGCGTGCTTGCCCTTTCCTATTATATGACCCTGCACTTCAGCCCCGGTCAAAGATCCAACACGTATTATGAAGCCTATATTTTCCTTTTCCCGGTGAATATAGCCATGTGTACTTTGCTCATCAAACGGCATATTTTTACGTATGCGGCTTTTTTAAGTATATTTTTAATTACATTTCAAGTTGTTGTGGTGCTATTGCTTTGTGGAAAAGTTGATTTTTCATCTTCTGCGATTGTTTCAAAATTTGACCGCCTCATACCGTTTGCATCGATCCGTCTGGATGATCTTTCCATTACATTCAAGTCGTTTCTGAAAATGGAGCACCTGGTTATTTTCAAGCAGATACCCACCCCCGCCATTGCATCGTTCTTACTTTTTCTGAGCTATTTATCCGTCCGGTTTTTAAATAACCGGGACATTCTGCTGGCCGGATATATCGGCAGCCTGGCGGCGGTTTTTCTTTCTGCTGCCGCCAACCGGCCGGAACCGGCCTCGGGCGTGTTCCATTTATCCGCAGGGCTTATTCTGATTCTGACGAATGTTGAAGCATCCTTTTTCATGGCCTACAATGATGAACTCACCGGCCTGCCAGGCCGGCGGAGCCTGAATGACAACATGATGAACCTGGGAAAAAAATATGCCATTGCCATGATGGACATTGATCATTTTAAAAAATTTAATGATACCTACGGCCACAAAACCGGTGATGATGTTTTAAAGGTTGTTGCCGCCCGGTTAAAAGAAATCTCCGGGCGGGCAAAAGTCTTTCGCTACGGCGGCGAAGAGTTTACCGCTGTTTTTCAGGGGAAAACCGTCCAGGAAAGTCTTCCGCACCTCGAAAACTTCCGAAAATCCCTTGAAAACAGTCCGTTTGTTATCCGCCTGCGTTCACGAAAGGGGAGCACACCCGTTAAAAGAGGGCGGGGGCCGGCAGCCCGGCAAAAACAAGCGCGGATCACCATCAGCATAGGCGTCGCCGAACCGGGAAGACATCACCCGACCCCGGAAAAAGTCATCAAGGCTGCGGACAAAGCGTTATATAAAGCAAAAAAAACCGGACGAAACCGGGTTTGCAGCTGATGCGACAATCGGTTGGCAGATGCCGGGGGTCAGAATCCGGGAATCTGATATTGCCGTTAAAATGAAATTCCGTATATCAATAAGCTAATCGAAAACCCTTTAACTCCAAAATACCAGTTTCGCAAAAGGGAAGGAAGCACGGATGAATGTTTTATCTTTTTCCATAGTATATCTGGTTCCGATCAGCGTATATCTGGGCTGCCGACTGGGCGGCATTTATACCTTTGCAACGCCGTTTTTCATTTTTGGGCTGGTACCGCTCCTGGACTTAATCATTGGAAGCGATACCCGCAATCCTTCCGGAGAAAAGGAAAAAGAACTTGAAGCAGACGCCCGGTATAGATTACTGACCATCTGCTGCGCCCCCCTTCAACTGGCCCTTGTTTTCTGGGGCGCTTACACAATCCGCTATGGTGGTTTATCGACATTCGAGCAGGTCGGCTTGATCCTGTCCGTCGGGATGTCCTCCGGTGTCCTGGGGATCAATGTCGCCCATGAACTGGCCCATCGGGTTAATGAGAAAACAGAGCCGAAACTTTCCAAAATCATGCTCTGGAGTGTATGGTATGTGCATTGGGGGTTGGAACATGTGGTGGGCCATCACCGGCGGGTGGCCACGCCGGAAGACCCGGCCACCGCACGCCT
>JAHECJ010000155.1 GCA_024641805.1 Desulfococcus sp. | reverse complement strand
GGACGGCCGGACGGGAAACAGAAACCTTTATCAAGTCGGTCCCGTTTGAAAGGGCGGTTCAGGTCATCATGGTGAATGAGAGCGGTGCATCCATTTATTCCGCTTCGGAAGTCGCCCGGGAAGAGTTTCCCGATCATGACCTGACGGTTCGCGGCGGGGTATCCATCGGCCGGCGGCTGATGGACCCGTTGGCTGAACTGGTTAAAATCGATCCGAAATCCATCGGTGTCGGGCAGTACCAGCATGATGTGGACCCGATCGCCCTGAAGCAGTCACTGGATGATGTGGTCATGAGCTGCGTGAACGGCGTGGGGGTTGATCTGAACCGGGCCAGCGTTCAGCTGCTGACCTATGTGTCCGGCCTGAACTCAGGGGTGGCCAGAAATATTGTCGCGTATCGTGAAAAGCACGGGTCATTTTTATCCAGAAAGCAGCTGCTGGATGTGCCCCGGCTCGGTCCGGTGGCGTTTGTCCAGTGTGCGGGTTTTTTAAGAATTCCGGACAGCGGAAATCCGTTAGACGGGAGCGCCGTGCATCCGGAAAGTTATCATATCGTTGATGCCATGGCAAAGGACCTCGGCGCCACCGTCGAAGAGATCATTAAAAAGCCGGAAATCCGAAACCGGATTGATATTTCCAAATACGTCACCGACACGGTCGGCCTGCCCACTTTAAAGGATATCATGGCTGAACTGGCAAAACCGGGCCGGGATCCCCGGGAAAAATTCGAGGAATTTGCATTTGCGGATGGGATTGAAAAGATTGAGGATTTGACAGTCGGAATGAAACTTCCCGGGATCGTGACAAACATCACTGCGTTCGGGGCGTTTGTGGACGTGGGCGTGCATCAGGACGGGCTGGTTCACATCAGTCAGATGGCCGACCGGTTCGTCAAAAATCCTGCGGACATTGTCAAGGTGCAGCAGAAAGTCATTGTCACTGTTCTGGAAGTCGATATTGAGCGAAAGCGGATTTCGCTTTCCATGAAATCGGATGCCGGGCGGTCGGATGCCGGAAGCCCGGAAATTGACAAAAAGAAGCCGGCCGGGGAAAAAGCCGCGCCGAAGTCCTCTGTGCCTGGAAAAATCCGGGAGAAAAATCCGGCAAAAAACAAAAAGACCATTCATAACAGTCCGTTGGCGGAGGCCCTGCGCAAAAGCGGGCTGAAGTAAAAAGGGCAATGCAAAAAGAATGGCAGTCCGTTTTCATGAAAACCGGTGCAAATGGTTTTGATTTTTAGCAGGTACTTTTCAAATAAAACACTCGCACTTTTGTTTATTCCCTGATATTAATAGATAATATTATTTTATCAGGGCGTAATAACCGGAAAATCAAAACGCTTGGTTGTGCGCTGATCCATAGTGGATCGACCGCCTTGTCAGGAGCGGGTTGATATGTCCGACAAAAAGGAGAATTGTCTGAAAAGAACAGAAGCCTATGAAAAATCAACCAAAACCAGAGCAATCAAAACCGGACCAGCCGAAAATACGAAACCGCAGATCAATCAAAAAAGAAAGAAAAGATACCCGGCAAACCAATGAAGAGAATGAGCCTGAGAATAAGCCGGCCGACGACCCGTGGTCGGTTTCCCGTTTCAAGGTGCCGCCGGCGGAAGGCAAAACCCGATTTCACGATTTTGACCTGCCGGAACCCCTGATGCATGGTATTTCTGATCTGGAGTTTACCTACTGTACCCCGATTCAGGCCGAAATAATGCCCAGTACGCTATCCGGAAAAGACGCGTTCGGCAAAGCCCAGACCGGAACGGGAAAGACAGCTGCCTTTTTGATTACGGTGATTACGCGCATTCTGAATACCCCGATTCAGGGAGAAAGAAAATCCGGTACTCCCCGGGTTCTGATCATTGCCCCCACCCGCGAACTGGTTCTCCAGATATCAGAAGAAGCCCGGCAGATTGGCAAATATTGCGGGGTGAAGATAATCTCCGTTTTTGGCGGAATGGACTATGATAAGCAGCGAAAGCTTCTGGCCGGCTCGCCGGTGGATATTATCGTGGCCACTCCCGGAAGACTGCTGGACTTTCAGCGCCGCCGTGATCTTAATCTGAAAAAAGTGGAAGTGCTCATCCTTGACGAGGCGGATCGCATGCTGGATATGGGGTTTATTCCGGATGTCCGGAAAATTATTTACAGCACCCCGCCCAAGGAAAACCGTCAGACACTGCTTTTCAGCGCCACGCTGAGCGATGCGATCACCCGGCTGGCAGACAGCTGGACGCGGAATCCGGTGACGATTGAAATCGAGCCGGAACAGATTGCCGTCGAAAGCGTGGATCAGGTTGTTTATATTGTTACCGCCAAACAAAAATTTGCCCTGCTGTATAACGTCATCGCCCGGCAGAACCTGGAGCGGGTGCTGATTTTCTGCAACCGCCGGGATGAAGTGAATCGGCTGGCGGATATGCTGACCCGTTACGGGATCACCTGCTCGATTCTTACCGGCGATGTGCCCCAAAAAAAGCGGGTTTTGAGACTCGATGGATTCAAGGCCGGAAAGATCCGGGTGATTGTTGCCACCGATGTGGTGGCAAGGGGAATCCACATTGAAGGCATGGACCATGTGATTAATTTCAGGCTGCCCCATGATCCGGAAGACTATGTCCACCGGATCGGCCGCACCGGTCGGGCAGGGGCCACCGGCACGTCTATCAGTTTTGCGGACGACGATGACGCGTTTTATCTGCCGGATATTGAAACATTTATCGGGCGGAAGCTCGATTGCATTGAACCGGAGGATGACTGGCTGGTTATGCCCGATCCGGTTTTTGAAAAAAAGAAGAACACATCCCGCAGCAGGGAGAAAAGCGTTTCTGATAGAAAATCAGCAAGGGCATCCGGTAATTCATCCCAAAAAAGGCGGTCCCGACCGCGCCGCCGTCCCAATTCCGGTCCGACGGATGAACGCGGCGCATTGGAGCATAAAGAAAGCAAAGAAGACTGACTGTTTTCTATAGAGGTTTTTAAGAAAGAAGGTGTCAGGTGTCAGTGTTCAGGGGCGTATTTTTGACATCTTCCGACAAAGTCGACAGAATTACTTATGGCAAAACTAACCGCTGAGGACTAGATAGCTTTTTAAAAAACTATCAATATCAAACATCAAAACAGATTTTTAAATGACCGGGTGATACGAGGGAACTCCGTAATCACCCGGTTGCTTATTGAACAGGAAACATGGCTTTACTGAGTATACGCAACATGAGCATGGGGTTTGGCGGGCATCTGCTGTTTGACCAGGTCTCCCTTCACATAGAAGCGGGAGAACAGGCGTGCCTGGTGGGCAGAAACGGCGAGGGCAAATCCACCCTTTTAAATATCATCAACCAGACTGTCGTCCCGGATGAGGGTGATATTTACCGTCAGCCCGGGCTTCGCATCGCGTCTCTGCCCCAGGAAATACCATCAGGCATGACCGGCAGCGTCTTTGGAATTGCGAATGCGGGCCTCGGGTCGGATAGCAATGTCCGTGCCGGAAGCGGAGCAGGGGATGAAAAAACGTGGCAGCAGCAGGCATTGGTCAACAAGGTCCTGACCCAGCTGAAGCTGGACCCTGAGCTAAAATTCGAAAATCTTTCAGTGGGGTTGAAACGCCGGGTCCTGTTTGCACGGGCCCTCGCCGGATCCCCGGATGTGTTGCTTCTGGATGAGCCCACCAACCATATGGACATCGAATCCATCGATCTGATTGAATCGATTCTGACAAAATATACCGGCACCCTGATTTTTGTGACCCATGACCGGTGCTTTCTGGGAAAAATCGCCACCCGGATTATTGAGATTGATCTGGCAAAAATCACGTCCTGGTCCTGTGATTACAACACCTATTTAAAACGGAAATCCGCACTGGCGGAAGCCGAAGAAGAACACCACCACCAGTTTGATAAAAAGCTGGCGATTGAGGAGACCTGGATTCGGCAAGGGGTGCGGGCCCGGCGGACCCGGAATGAAGGACGGGTGCGCGAACTGCTGAAAATGCGGGAAGAACGGCGAAACCGGCGCAATCGTCCCGGTTCAGCGAAAATGGAGCTTCAGGAAGCCGAACGCACCGGGAAGCTTGTGATCAAGGCCAAAGAAATATCCTTCGCATATGATGCAAAAACCGTTGTAAAGGATTTCTCCGTCACCGTGATGCGGGGCGACCGGGTGGGCATCATCGGCCCCAACGGTTCCGGCAAGACAACCCTGCTCGGCCTGCTGCTTAAAAATATCGATCCGGACAGAGGGAGTGTTGTTCACGGGGTGAATCTGGAAATATCTTATTTTGATCAGACCCGGGAGCAGCTGGATGAGGAACGGACGGTTTTCGATAATGTGGCAAACGGCAGCGACTATATTACGGTCAATGGCCGGCGCCGTCATATCATCGGCTATCTCAAGGATTTTTTGTTTTCGCCGGACCGCGCCCGAAGCCCCTTGAAAACCCTTTCCGGAGGGGAGCGCAACCGGCTGCTGCTGGCCCGCCTGTTTACGCGGCCCTCTAATGTTCTGGTGATGGATGAGCCCACCAATGATCTGGATATTCAGACCCTGGAGCTGCTGGAAGAGCTGCTTCTTGAATACAGCGGGACCCTGCTGATGGTCAGCCATGACCGGACGTTTTTAAATAATGTAGTGACCAGCACCCTGGTTTTTGAGGAAAACGGCAACATCGGCGAATACATCGGGGGATATGATGACTGGCTCCGGCAGAAAAAACAGGCGCCGATTCCCCAAAAAGATCCGGCGAAGGGTCGTGAAAAAAAGTCCCCCGCCTCCGGGCCGGCAGCCATTAAGCTGGGCTATATGGAAAAAAGGGAACTTGACGAACTGCCCCGCCGGATAGAAGCCATGGAAAAAGAACTGGCCGAGCTTTTTGACAAGATGTCGGCGCCGGCTTTTTACAAGACAGACGGCCGGGTCATTGCGCAAATCAACGAGCGGCAGCAGGAACTGGAAAGTCTGCTTGAAAAAGCCTATTCGCGGTGGGAAGATCTGGAATCGCGTAATATTTGATGGGTTATGAAAGTCCCGAATAGAGGCAAGTTCTCAAATCATCAACGATTTCATCCACGGATTCGTAAAAGATATCCGATCCCAGCGTAAAATGGGCAAGGATATCGTTCAAACTGGCCGGGATATACGGGAAGAGTTTTTTCAGGTTCATGAAGCGCCACTGGTGGACGATGGAAAAATCCTCCGGCACGACTACGGGCAGTAAATCCTTGTATATCGGATTGCCGGTGACCGCATCCTTTTCCTGCAGGTTGTGAAACCCTTTTCCGATGGCATAGGTCAGGATATTTCCAAGCCCCATGAGGTCGAGACTGAACGGGTTTTCTACGGAATCAAAATCATAGTCAAAGTCGATCCAGACGTAATTGCCGGTCCCTTCCTCGATGATGATATGATCATTTCTGATGTCGCCGTGTTTGAAACCGTTTTCATGAAGCAGCCGCAATGATTCAAAAAGTGTCAGCAGTTTGCCCAGAATGCCCGGCAGCAGTTGTTTAAAATACTGTTTATGTTCCATGCTGATGGCGTTGACATGAAGATAAAAATTCTTCCCGTAAACAATATCCAGTACCCGGACATTATTCCCTTTTTCATCGTGATAAGCGCAGCCATGCATGAAATGGGGATGGTTTCCCACCAGCTGGAGTACAGCGCCCTCCTTTTCCGGATGCCTGAAGCACGGGATCCGGACTTTGCCGATGGTTGTCTCAAATGATTCAAAAAAGGACAGCTTGATAATCTTTCGCTCTCCGGTGTCCAGGTCCACAGCCTTTTTTACCCAGAATTTCGGTTCATCCAGCCCGAATCGCTCTTCCCGTTCATGCCCTTTGATCAGAAAGCGCCTGTCCTCCACATGGACGATATCGCCATAATCGATGGTGAAAAAGTTGGTGGTATCCGTGAAAATTCGCTCTTTCATGAATGGTTCCGTTATGTTCCTCGATGTTTAACGAAGCATACAAGCCCATATTCAACTTCTGGCGATAATTAAAATATCGT
>JAHECJ010000154.1 GCA_024641805.1 Desulfococcus sp. | reverse complement strand
ATGCGCTTCGGACATAAAATGGGGCGCCCGATGGGTGACCCCATCCTGGCCGGAAGGTTCGGTTCTGAGTTCCACGTCTCCTTCCAAAACAATCCACACATGCGAAGCAGCGTCTCCCTGGGCGAAGATGCGGTCGCCTTTTTTAAAATCAACGGCCTCAGCACATTGCCGGATCATTGAGAGCTGATCGTCATTTAATTTTTTAAAAACATCCATCTGCTCCAGAAATTCCAGACTAATCATCGAGTTCCTCCTTCCAGCACCCAATCACTGACCACTCGGCCATTGACAATATGTTCGTCAAATATCCGGCGAATCTTTTCCGGGTTCATTTTCTGATAAACCACTGCGCCCTGGTTCTGAATCTCTACGGTGACATTCGGTTCGGTCACGCACCGGCCGAGACATCCGCCGCTCGTTACCACAACCCTTTCAACGCCCGGACCGGAAGCTGCTTCGATAGCGGCCTTCATAACATCCCGTGCGCCGGCCGAAATGCCGCACGTTGCCAGATGCACCGTTACCTTGACAGGCGCAAACGGCGCATCATCCGCTGATCCTTGAAGCCTCTGGAAACGATTTCCCACCACCCGGAGCATGGCGGACATTACCTGGTATCCGGTTTTCGGATGCCCGGATAAAAACTCTCGCAACGGTTCCCGGTCAATGGCCAGCACCCTGCACCGGCTTGACGCACAGTAGGCTGAAAGTTTGTATTTATAAGGGGGGACAAGACTGGACCATCCGATAATTTTATTGACCGAGATGGAAGAAAGCGTACTCTCTTCCGACGTGTCACGGCCCGGCAAATCAAACCGCAGATCAATCATCCCTTCTTCGACAATCCATAAATAGGTGGCGGAATCTCCGTCTTTAAATAACTGGTCACCATACGAAAACCGCTTTTCGGTGGCCAGTTTTCCGATTGCCGATAATTCATCATCACTTAACGACTGAAATGCTTCCACCTGTCTTAGCACATCGATAACGGTCATTGAATTCTCCTTTGCCTGTTTGATGATCAACAGAACCTTATAACAAATAATACCATAATACCGGCAGAAATAAAAAGCCCAAAAACCGGTCTATTGAAGACGCCCAAGGCGGTAAAAATATTCTGTCAAATATAAAGGACGCTACATTTTTGCCAGTGCAAAATCCGTCTGTACCTCCCCCAGCAGCACATGCCGCTTGAAGACCTGACGCATCCGATTGGCATCCATCAACTGGTAAACGATGGGCTCCTCGCCATCAACTTCGATGGTAACATTGGGCTCGCTGCTACACATTCCCATGCACCCGGAAGCCACCACCCGGATATCCTGGCGGTCAACTTGGGCTATTTCATTCATCAGCGAATTCATGACATCCCGGGCGCCGGCGGCAATGCCGCAGGTTCCCATATGAACGGTGATCTTTATGCTGGCCTTGCCATGGCGCAAAGAGGTATCTTTTGCCGTCTTTTCCTTAATTTTCTTCAAATCATCAATGGTTAAACGTGCCATTTCAGTCCTCGTTGGTTTTTAATCGGGTTAGCCCTTGTTCCAAAAGTGTCCGCAATTTCCGAAAAACAGCCGGGTCACTGACCGGCCGGCCGTCAAACATGTTTTTAATGTCAACAGTGTTCAGTTCAAACCGGCGGCTGTTGACGGAATGAATATATTCAAATGCAACATCCGGATACCCCATAATCAGCGATATCAAGGTCCCAGTCATATCCCCCAGCGGCGCCCGGTCGATATGATCATACGCGAATACAGCAGTCACCGTTGTACCCTTTCCCGGAACGGATTCGACATGCATTGACCCGTTGCACTGCCGCGCGGCGGATTCGAGCAGCGAAAGTCCCAATCCGACACGCCGGGTGGTTCGGGTGGTGTAAAACGGATCCGTGACCTTTTGAATCAGATCCGCCGGGATTCCGCGGCCATTGTCGTTAATCCTTATTTTCAGCCGGTTGTCCAGACGGGCTTCTTCCACGGAAATCCGCACCCGGTCGGCTCCGGCGTTGATGCCGTTCTCAGCAACATCCAGTATATGAAGCGATAATTCCTTCACCCATCCTCTTTTCGAGCAGTATCCCTGTGAACAATCCGCCGTCCCAAACGGCCTTCAAACGCATTACGGATTTCAGTAAATGTCGGTGCTTCCATCATCAGCCCGGTCCAGGCTTTCCCGACATCTTCTATATAATGGGCGTCAGAGGAGGTAATGCACGGGAATCCGGCGATATCCGGGATCAAGCCGGCGGCCTCACGCATCGATATCCGCCAGGAAACCTCCAGTGCACTGAATCTCAAATCCTCGGGGATAAATCCCAGGTTGCTGATAATACCGAACGCAGGCCGGTCGATGTGCGACGCAATACACAATCCATTAAAATAATTTACTTTATCAACAACCTCATACAGAGAAAGACTCGTCGCTCCGATCAGCAGGCGGGAATTCTCGTCCACGACTTCATCATTTTCATCCACCACGATCTGGTCCCCCCATAAATTCGGAGAATTTTTCCCGGGCAGATGATCATAAACAAACGCCTGCATGGCCAACGCCCGGTCAACCGTCTCAAAAATGGCAAGTACATGCACTTCCTCTTTGGAGCAGATTTCCATTCCGGGCAGCACGGTGATGCCGTAATTTTGTCCGGCTCGAATGGCGGACCCGGCGTTTTCCGCCGTGTTATGGTCACAGACGGCTATAATATCCATCCCCATCTGGCGGCTTTTTCGGGCAATCGCCTTCGGACTCATCCCCCAGTCGCCGCAAGGAGACAGACAGGTGTGAATGTGCATATCCGCCCGGTAAAGTTTCATTTACGCCACCGGCCTGCTCCCGATTTTTTAAAAGATTCCGAATTTAGAATATCAGACTTCCCGAATCACATTTACCAACCTTAAACTACTCCGGCCGAATATAGCTGCCCGGCGAGGCCGTAGGTCCGCTGGTCACTGACCATGACAGGAATTTTTTCCGCATCCGCCTTTGCCATTGTTTCCTCATCCGGCCGATTGCCGCCGGTCAGAATAATGGCCGCCATTTCTTTTAAAAGCGCCACCGCGATGATGTTCTGGTGCACCTGAATGGTCAGCCAGACACAGCCGACGGGCGCATTGGCCATCACTTCACTGAGAAGATCCCCGCAGTGCCCCCCGCTTACGGTTCTTTCCAGACCTTTCTTGCCGGCTACCACCGTAAGATTGAACTGTGCCGCTAAATCCGCTGCCTGCATGATATCAATCCTTTATTCGCATTCTGCACCGATAGTGCGACTAAAATTCTTATTCAAAAAAATGGAAGGTTTATCTCAACTGTTTGACGCCATTTGGTTATGAAAAAATGTTTGTTCATATCGGGTTTAAGGTTTCAGTATTCAGGATTTTATCTCATTTTTCGTACCTGACACCTGAAACCCGCCCAAAACTATCTGTTATTCCTTCATTTTAAAACAGGCTTTCAGATCGGCCGCTTCCGTGACCACATCCTCGGCAAATGTTTTACAATCCGGAGCCCCGCAGGCGCCGCAATCGCTTCCATGAATCAAAGACATTAATTTCTCAATTTTCTTCATATCATCGAACGTCAGCGGCTTCCGCTTTGACTTATAGACACCGGCAAGCTCCGACGGTTTGATTCTGGAAAAGAACCAGCCTTTATCGTAGAGCTGCCTGATTTTATGTCGGGGCAGGCGCCGCCCGATCCCGAACATTTTAATGAACTTCTGGACCGTGCTTTTGGCCATATACCGGTCCACTGCGGTCAGGGGACCGCCCAGACATCCCTCCGTACAGGCTCGGAATTCAATGTATTCCATATCGGAAAACAATCCCATCTCAATCTTTTCCAGATATGCCATGGTTTCTTTCACGCCCGATACGGCAATCACGTTGTCAATCCGCATGCCGGCAATTTCACCGCCGGACATCCCCCACAATGGTCCCCGGGTACTGGGGACAAAACTAAAATGTTCATTGGGAAAAAGACTTAGTTCCAGTTCTTTCACCTGCTCCAGTTTTTGTTTTAATCCCGGATAGATACGATTGATTCCCAGCGCCCGGTCGATAAACCCCAGTTCATCCATCAGCCCGGACCGGTCCGGCACGACCTTGGCGTGGCAGGGGGTAATATGATAGATGATGATATCTTTTTTATCCACTCCATGCTCATGACTCAGTTTTTCACGGATTTCATCCCCCAGCAGTGAAACCGGACGCCTTAAGGGAAGAATATGGTCCAGCAAATTGGGATAATTAAGAACAATCAGACGGATGACCACCGGGCAAATCGGAGATATCAGCGGCCAGGGCGCATTGTTCGACTTCCGGTTTTCCAGAACAAATTCATCCACCGCATATTGAAACATTTCGAGGTAATATGACAAATCAATCGCATGATCAAACCCCATTTCATTGAGCCCGATCAGAACATCCGACGGCATCACTCCCGGAAACTGGGCATACAGCACCGGGGAAACGATTACCACATTCAGCTTGTCTTTCATGCACGGTTCAATCACCGAAATGGAAGAACTGACAGCCCCTTCCGGGCACACCCGGGTGCACTCCCCGCATCCGATGCATAATTCATCAAAAAAAACTGCTTTATTGTTCCGGATGCGGATCGTCTTTGTCGGACAAACACGCACACATTGAGAGCATCCGGTGCAGAATTTTTCAACAAAGGATATATATTCCGGGACCATTGGTTTATCCTCTTTTTTGTTCTAGGTGGGGGTGCTTTGTTTGATTATAAAAGACATCCGAACCCTTGTGCCGCATCCCGGCTCCGATTCGACAATCATTTCGTCGGCATTTTTTTTCATATTCGGCAGTCCCATTCCGGCCCCGAATCCCATTTCCCGGTATTCATCACTGGCAGTGGAAAATCCCTTTTCCATTGCTTTTGCAATATCTGCAATTCCAGGCCCTTTATCCGAGATATCCAGAACGATTCTGTCGGTATTGATCTCAACACAGTAAATGCCGTCACCACCATGCATGACAACATTCATTTCTCCCTCATAACCACAGATGGCAATCCGGCGAATCAATACGGGGTCAATATGCATCTGCTTGAGCAGTTGCTGAACGCTAATGGACGCTTCACCGGCATGAATAAAATCTCTGCACCGTACATTAAAACTTTTTTTTAAAGATGACATTGCCCTGCCCTTAAAAGCGTTTTACCGTTTCAGCATGCGACAAGGAATTGGAGGTCAAACGTGAATCGGACCGATCGCCATGCAGGTCTGATTTTGAAAGGGGGCTTTTCTTTTTTACCGGACCCCGGCCCGGCTTAACGCGCCCCATTCAGACCGGTCAGACCGGCATTAAACAGTCGTCCGCATGAAACAAACATTGAACAGGGTGTTGACAGCAGCGGAATACCGTGCATTTCAGCCAGCGACACAACCTCCGGATCCGGTTTTTTATTCCGGACAAAGACAATGACGCTGACGCCCGAAATCACAGCTGTTTTCACCGCCTGGATGGTGGTTAACCCGGTCAGTAAAACACCGCGGTCTGATAAAGCAGCCAGAATATCACTCATCAGGTCACTTGCACCGGCTTTGTCAATCTCGATATCCATCCGATCGTCTCCATTGAGAAATGACGCTTCCAGTGTTTCAGCTAACATTGATAATTTCATGGGCTGCTGCCGGATTCCTTTTTAAAGTTTTGGATTTGCCCGTACCCTGACAATAAGCCAAAATCGATCAACGGTTGATAAAAAAAGAGGAAGAGATATCAGGTGAGAAGTAGCCATATTTAATAATAAAATATAATAAATCCGCCACCGGGTCAATGAAATGTTATTCCGGACAGACGGGAGCAATGGATCCGGTCGGTTCAAATGAAATCGTTATCTTTCTCCCCTATCCCTTATCAGCAGGGCCCTCAAAAACAGAAATTAAAAATTTCTTGCGTATTTATTAAAGAAAAATTACTTATTCTTTGAAAAATGTATCATTATCCGGCGACATCCGCTTTTACTGACCGGCTGCCGGACGGCTGAGG
>JAHECJ010000153.1 GCA_024641805.1 Desulfococcus sp. | reverse complement strand
GAACGACAGCAGCCACCCGGCAAGGATTGCCGGCATGATCAGGGGCAGCACAATATACCGGAACGCGGCAAACTCATCCGCGCCCAGGTCCTGGGCAGCCTCCACAATATGCCGGTCAAATCCGTCCAGCCGGGATGCAACGGTGACGGCCACAAACGGCAGACAGAATGTGATGTGCGCCAGCAGCAGCGTCGAAAACCCCGGCGTCATGCTGGCTGCCACGAACAGGATCAGCAAGGACACGCCCATAACAATATCCGGGGACATGATCACAATAAACAGCACTGAATGGATCAGGCGCTTGCCCGGATAATTGTACCGGAAGATGGCAAACGCGGTCAGAGTCCCCAGGATGGTGGCGGCCGTGGCGGACAGAGAGGCGATGATCAGCGAATTGACGGCTGCGTCCAGAAGCTGAGTGCTGGCAAACAGTTCCGCATACCATTTCAGGGAAAACGCCTTCCATCCAATGGCGTATTTGGAACTGTTGAATGAAAACACCACCAGCACCAGGACAGGAATGTACAAAAACAGGTAGACCAGCCCCAGATAAGCATTTTTCATGAACTGCAGCATCATGTCACCACTGCTTTGTTTCGCGACGAGGACTCACTGAAGTAATAAACAATCAGCAGGATTGCCATAATCAGGGTGAGCACCACGCTGGCGGCTGCACCTGCCGGCCAGTCCCGGGAGGTCAGGAACTGATTTTTTATAAAGTTGCCCACCAGCATGCTTTTGGCCCCGCCCAGGATATCCGGGATATAAAACATGCCCAGGGCCGGCAAAAACACCAGCATAATGCCCGCAATGATGCCCGGCAGGGTCAACGGCAGGCTGACGTGCAGGAACGTCCGCCATTTTCCGGCTCCCAGGTCCCGCGCCGCTTCCAGGTAACGTGGATCCAGTTTCTCAATGGACGCATAAAGCGGCAGGATCATAAACGGCATCAGGGTATACACCAGCCCCGTGAGTACGGCGAAATCCGTGTACATCATGGAAAGCGGTTTGCTGATAATGGACAGTTTCAGCAGCAGGGCGTTCAGCAGTCCGTTTGTCTTGATGATAAATATCAGCGCGTAGGTGCGGATCAGGGAATTGGTCCAGAAAGGGATGATCACCAGCAGAAGCAGCAGGTTCCGGTATCTGGGATTGGAGCGGGCAAGAATATAGGCGAACGGATACCCGGCCACCAGACAGACCGCCGACGTGACGGCAGCCAGCAAAACCGATGTCGTAAATACCTTTAAAAATCCGGGGGTGAAAATCATCCGGTATCCCTGAAGGGAAAAAACCGGTTCCAGAAACCGTGTGGGACTCCGCTCCATGAAACTGGCGGCGCAAATCAGCAAAAACGGCACCAGGGCGAACACCCCCAGCCACAATGCCGTACCGGCAATAGCCGAATTTTTAAACAGGTTCGGGGTTTTCATCCGGCAGCACCACCTCCCAGCCTTTTATCCAGCTGACATACACACTGTCCCCCACGGACGCGATCATGGACTCGTCGTCCTCATCAAAGAATTCCGTCACCACCAGCTTTTTCCCGCTCTGCAGCGAAATCACGATATCATAGGTCGACCCCTTGTAGATCAGCTCATCCACCATGCCGCTGAGCATAATCCCGGAACTTTCTCCGGGCTGTTTCCGGTTGACCAGCAGGTCTTCGGGCCGGAGCACCACTTTCACATTCTGGCCGTCGGCAAATTCCCTGCGGGTTTTTAAAAGGCACTGTTTTTCCTGTCCTTCCAGCCGGGCTTCCAGAGACCCGTCCGGGCAGTCGGGGGATTTGCCCAGCACTACGGCATCAAAAATATTGGTATCGCCCACGAACTCAGCCACCCGGAGACTGACGGGTTCTTCATATATCTCCGCCGGCGTCCCGACCTGCTCGATCCGGCCGTTGTGCATGACCACCACCCGGTCAGAAATTGAAAGCGCCTCCTGCTGGTCGTGGGTGACAAAGACAAAGGTAATCCCCAGGCGCCGCTGAAGATGTTTCAGGTCCCGCTGCATCTGCCGGCGCAGCTTCGCATCCAGGGCGCTTAAGGGTTCGTCCAGCAAGAGCACCAGGGGATTATTGACCGCGGCCCGCGCGATGGCCACGCGCTGCTGCTGTCCGCCGGAGAGCTGATGGGGCTTTCGGGCTGCCATGGGCTCGAGTTCCACCATTTTCAGTATTTCCGATACCCGACGGTTGATTTCCGGTTTCGGGACCCGGCTCATTTTCAGCCCGAAGGCCACATTGTCAAAAACCGTCATGTGCGGAAAAAGGGCGTAACTCTGAAATACCGTATTGACTTTGCGATGATTGGGAGGGAGCGCATTGACATCCTTGCCGTCAATGACGACCCGGCCGCTGGTGGGCGTTTCAAAACCGGCAATCAGGCGCAGGAGGGTTGTTTTCCCGCAGCCGCTGGGCCCTAAAAATGTGAGCAGTTCGCTGTTGTTGATCGCCAGGTTGATGCTGCTGAGCACTTCGGTTCCGCCGAAGGACTGCGAAATGTTCTCCAGGATGATGATCGTGTTTTTTTCAGGCAAAAGGTACCTCCCCATTGAAATATCCATCCCCGGCAGGGAGGGTCATTTTCATCCAAATTGAGGATATTTTTGCGTATCTATGTCACAGTGACGCCATGCCTGTCAATAAGTTAAGCGCCACGCACCCGGGTTTTTCAATCAGCAAATATCTCATTTAATATCAGGTTATTAAACGCCGCCATCGGCCTCTTAAACCCATGGATCAAAAAAACCGCCGGTTTGACCGTTAACCCGCACTCTATCATAAAAATCCTAAAATATTAAGATATTAGGCAATTATATTTTTCTTGACAGTCATTCATAAAAATCTATAAATTATACGTTTTTGTCAAATTGTTATTCACAATTTAGTGGTCGATTCATATGACTTGCAGGGTTTTGATACTAGATTTTGAGCGGCCGGGATTGTTTAAATCGACGGATCCGGAAAGCATCGCACGGACCAGCCGGCTCTGGGAAAAAGACATTAAAAATTTCAGCCCCTGGATCCGGACCCCTGCAACCCGGTTTAATGATCAAACCGGTGCATGGGTATGGCAGCCGGAAAAGGCCGGAGAAAATCCGGCCGTCCTTGTGTGCGGGCATTGCACGTCCACCATGGACGCGGCGTGGCATTTTATTGCAAACCGGCAGATGGACATTTGGGATTCGGTCATTGCTGTTGAACAGTCCGCCGGCCGGGGGCAGCAAAAACGGCAATGGATTTCACCGGCCGGGAACATCCACGCATCCTGGCTCTGGCCTCTGCCGGGATCTGACGGAAGCGAAAAAACCGGCTGGGACGGATTGATGTCGCTGGTGGCGGGGTTTATTTTTGCCCGGGTTTTCACTGAACTGAACGTGCCGGTGCAGATTAAATGGCCCAATGATCTGCTCGTCCATGATATGCAATCCGGCGGGGACCGGAAATTCGGCGGAATCCTGGTGGAGCGGCGCGAAAGCCATATTCTGGTCGGGATCGGCATTAATGTGAATTATTCGCCGGAAGACCGCCGGTTGCGGGAGGAATTTGCCGTCCCGGCCACCCGCCTTCATGATCAGGGATGTGAAATTCCCACGCTCAGCTTATGGATGGCACTGGTGGAAAAGGGAAAGTCCCTGTTTGAAAAACTGATTAACAACACGACACCGGCCGAGTTGATCAAAATGATTGATTCTCAGATGGCATGGGTCGGGGAAAAAGTCCTGATTCGGCGCATGAATGCGGATGTATCAGAAGCCGTGATTCTGGGGCTGGCGGAAAACGGCGGCCTGCGGATAAAAAAGAGGGACAAGGAAGAAGTAATGTATTCGGGCAGTATTATCCTCTCAGAATAACAAAAAGAATAAACAAGAACCACCGGGAGACTGGAGATCAGCCTTTAAAAATCTTCACTGTGTCCTCTGTGGTGAAAATATATTTCCAAAGGAAAAGACGATATAATGAAACAAAAGACATTTGATGACGTTCAAAAAGAGATAGAAGGCAAACCGATCGTTATTGCCAACCGGGGGATCCCGGCCCGGCGTATCAGCCGCGCCATTTCCGAACGGCTGGAAGGTATCCCGATCCTGACCGCCACGGATGTTGACAAAACCTCCCCGTCTACCCTTGGCGCGTATGAACTGCTCCTGCTCGGAGATGATCCCAACGCCTATCTGGACCTGGAAAGGATTGTTGAAAAGGCCAAAAACAGGGGCGCCATTGGCATTCATCCCGGATGGGGGTTTATTGCCGAGAATGAAAATTTCCCTGCAAAATGCGAAGAAGCCGGTATCACATTTATCGGTCCGCCCACGGATGCCATGAAAACCCTGGGGAACAAGGTGGATGTCCGGCAGCTGGCCTTAAAACTGGGTGTACCGGTGGTTCCCGGTTCCGAAGGATCGGTCACGATTGAGGAGGCCCGTAAAATCGCCCATAAAATCGGGTTCCCCGTTATGCTCAAAGCCGAAGGCGGCGGCGGGGGCCGGGGTATTTATGAAATCCATTCCGATGACCAGCTGGAATCCGCGTTTCACAAGGCATCGGTCATGGCTGAAGTGTCTTTTGGAAATCCCCGTCTGTTTGTGGAAAAATTCCTGACATCCGTCCGCCATATTGAAATACAGGTGATCGCCGACCAGCACGGCAATGTGTTCGCGTTTGACGAACGCGACTGCACGGTCCAGCGGAACCACCAGAAACTGGTGGAGATCACCCCCTCTCCGTGGCCGGGAATGACCGACAAGCTGCGGGCGGAATTAAAAGAGTATTCCGAAAAACTGGTCAAGGCGGTCAATTACCATTCCCTGGCAACCGTCGAATTTCTGGTGGACAGGACCGGCGCGCCATTTTTAATCGAAGCGAACACCCGTCTGCAGGTGGAGCACGGCATCACGGAGTGCCGTTACGGAATCGATCTGGTCGAAGAGCAGATTGCGGTGGCGTTCGGCTCCGTGCTTCGGTTTAACAAGGAAAACACCATCCCGTTTCAACACGCCATGCAGGTGCGGATCAACTGTGAAGACCCCCAGAAAAACTTTTCGCCCAACTCCGGCATTATCACGCGTTACACCTCTCCCGGCGGCCAGGGCGTTCGCCTGGACTCCTGCGTGACCAGCGGCTATGAATTTCCTTCTAATTATGATTCCGCCGCTTCCCTGCTGATTACTTACGGCAACAGCTGGATAAAAACCGTGAAACTGATGCAGCGGGCATTGCGGGAATACATGTTCGGCGGCGTCAAGACCACCATTCCGTTTCACAAACAGATCGTCAAACACCCGGTATTTATTTCCGGAGAGTATGATACCCGATTTATCGAGAATACCCCGGAACTCATGGATTACACGGACCAGGCGCCGGAATCGTTAAGACTTTCCCGGCTGGTTGCGGAAATCTCGGCCAAAGGATTTAACCCCTATGTGCAGCTCGGCGAATATCGAGGCATAGCCGACAAACGCCTGGGAAGGCTGGAAGTGGTCACCCCCCGGCTCAACGAAGTGCCGAAGGAGTTCATCTACCCCAGGTATGACCGACAGGCCACCCTGGATTATGTCCGGGACAGCGGATTCGTGCATTTTTCTGACACCACCACCCGGGACATCACCCAGTCCAACAGCGGCAATCGATTCCGGCTGGGAGAAGACCGTATTGTGGGTCCCTACCTGGACCGCAGCGGCTTCTTTTCTTTAGAGAATGGCGGCGGCGCGCATTTTCACGTGGCCATGCTGGCCAACATGACCTACCCGTTTACCGAAGCACAAATGTGGAACGAATTTGCGCCCCGGTCGCTGAAACAGATTCTGATCCGATCCACCAATGTGCTGGGCTATAAGCCCCAGCCTAAAAATGTGATGCAAGCCACCGGTGAAATGATCTGTGAGCATTATGACGTGATCCGTTGTTTTGATTTTTTAAACCACATCGAAAACATGCGACCGTTTGCGGAAATCGTGCTCAATTCCACCCGGAATATTTTTCAGCCGGCCATATCCCTGTCCTATGCCAAAGGGTTTGAAGTAGAACGATACCTGGCGGTGACCGAAGAGATTCTGCACATGACCGCC
>JAHECJ010000152.1 GCA_024641805.1 Desulfococcus sp. | reverse complement strand
CCCTGCGTTCTTAGGTGGTAAAACTAAAAAAATCGGCACATCGACGACGACTTCTTACCAGGATGCCACCGTTGTGAATGGCCATCAGTATTATTACTGGGTCAAAGCAAGAAATTCATGGGGTGTCAGCCGGTACAGTTTATTTGATACCGGGTATATCGGAACCGCCATGTCACCGCTTCCGGCCCCGACCGGCGTGACAGCCTCGGACGGCATTGTGACGGGCAAGGTGAATATCACATGGAATGCCACAACCGGCGCAGTGGTTTATGAAGTGTGGCGGGCCGTCAAGCTGGTTTCCGAAGGCGGCAAACCGCAGCGCGTGGGCTTTTTATCCGGAACGTCTTTTGACGATGCTTCCGCGGTTCAGGGAACAACCTATTATTACTGGGTTAAATCAAGAGATTCCTGGGGATCCAGCAAATACAGCGTCCCGGATACGGGGTATCATAACTAACTGAAGACTTAAAAAATGATCCCGTAGCGGGACTGAACGTTGAAATAAAAGGGTGGCCGATGATTTTAAAATTATCGGCCACCCTTTTTTAGATTTTGGGCAGATCTTTTCCTGGCCGGCCGAAAGGCCCGGAAAATTTTATCAAAACCCCAATGATTTCCTTTCTCAGGTCTTTCGGCACAACCTATTTCTTTACATGTGTCAGCTTAATTTTTTCCCGGATCCGTAAAATCGCAATGAATATGCCATATGATCCAAGGCTAAAATGGCATTTTAGGCCATGATAGATGGAAAACATGGGTGGCGTAGCTAAAGAGATCCGGCAGAAAAAGAACGGAAAAAACCGCAAAGAGGTGGATCAGATAGGATGAAAAAAAACTGTGGGACCTCTCTCTGACGGACCCCAACAAAAGGCTGAAAAAGAATGCGGCAAAATAAATCGACCCGTGTCGTAAGGTGATCGAGAAAGGATTGAAGGCTTCGTTCTGAAAAAATGGCAGAAGCGTCAAAAACGCGGCATATAAAAGCGCAGTGCCGATATTGGGCCAGGAAACGAAGAATTTGCTGGTACAGCTCTGGATTCTTGATTTCTGGGCCAGAATACCGTGAATTAATCCCCTGAATAGATATTCAGCGGCAAAAGTCAACAATGTGATGGAAAGCAGCAGCCGACCAAGATCGGGGATCAGATAAGAATGGGGTTTTCCCGGCACCCAGGCGCCTCCGGCAAAGGCAGCCAGTATGGCGAACGGCAGGTTAAACCACCAGCTTTTCCCCACCGGCGAAATGATTCCGAACTGCCACAGCCGGCGGTGTGATACGGCACCCAGAATGATTGTCGTCAAAAAAATCAGCGTAAGCCTAAATTGCAGATACGGATCAAAGACAAGCGCGTTTAAAGAGGGGACATTGAACCATTTGCCTGGATGCCAGCGTGTTGCTGAATATTCAGCGACTGCCAGTATCGCTATGGCTGATATTGCAACGATAAAAAATTGCAGCGCCCGCTGAACGAAAGAATACTTCTGGAAAGCCTCCTGGCATCCCTTTGCGATTTCTTCGGGCGTTAACTTCGTTCCCCGATCGCGCGGCGACCCGCCGATGTCGGATGACCCGCCCCACCTGTCCTGGGTCCGGCATTTAACCGCCGGATCCAGGAAATTTAATTTTTCATACACGTCCTCCAGGCTGCCGCGCAGAAACGGATCAATCTGGCGTAATGTATAGGCCGTCGGTGTCCGCCTGAGAATCGCCAGTCCGATGCTGCTGCCGTAAATCTTCTTGATCAGCGGTTCGATTTCATAAATTCCCATATCCGATTGCACCACCACCGCGACGCGATTGTCCGGAAGATTGACGCGCGCCAGTTCCTCAATGCCTAACAATTCACCGAACTTCTGTGGTTCATACATGATCTGATCAACATCATGCAGCATTCCGGCGGTATACGCGAGAAAATCCGCCTGCTCACCCCATTTGCCGTCTTTTTTTAACCGGATCTCTTTGCGGCGCAGATGATCGATGATTCTCTGGCTTTGATTGATCAGCGCAGCGGGCAGGGCGGTTAAGGATTTCAGCTCAAGGCCCAGCGAATCGATGGCGCCTTCAAGGCGGATTAAGGGTAACAGAATATGCTCGCGGATCGATTCCTGTTCGCTGATTCGGAGGTGATTAAGCAGCAGCCAGATAGCAAGAACCGTATCTAAATCCGGATCATTTGCAATGATTCTCCATTCCCTGCCGCGCAAATCAAAACCTTTCTTGAGCATTACCAAAACTTGTTCGCAAGTGGAAAGAGTGAATGCCCGAACGCATCCTTCATGGTGATCAAAATTATAAATCTGCCGGGCATTATCGACTAAGGGTCCGTTTTGAGCAACCCCGTCAAGATATATGGTCCCGGACGACGATTTGTTCATCGCAGCGGAGGAAACTGACAGGCCGAATTTGATCTGAACGGTGATATTCGGGGCTTCAATGCACGAAAGTACTTTTTCTCCGCCGATGTCGCGAATTGAGTATCGATTGGGAAATTCAGCAGCCGGCAACCGCGCAATTTTGCCGGCAGTGCTTTCGCCTGAATTCTTTTGATCAACTTTACCTAAAAATTTACTGGAAGCCCTGGAATTGGTTCTGTCAGAATCCATCAGCAGTATCCGTTCATGCTTTTTAAAAAAATGGCGCTGGTTATTTGCACCTGGAAATTTATACTCAATGTAAATTTCTTTTTAATGTTTTATTGTATCGCATTATTTTGTTTAAGAATAAAGAAAAAGAATAACTCGTAAGGCATTGCTCTTTGTTGCCGAACTGGATGGCAGTGGTCAGGACGTTGTCTATGGGAGGTCTCGGTTGCGGATTATTGATTAGAAGGCATTCCTAAGCTACGATATCTGTGTTGCTGGCTTTCTCAAAATACTCACATATGCCCAATATGCTGCATTTTTTTCGAAAGCCCGCGCCTTGATCCTGAATCTGATCTGAAGTTTTTAAACCACTTCTAAACAGATTATTCGCAGAGCAACAAATAACCTTATAGTGGATTTCATAAATATTTTCCGTTTGTCTGTCATTGCGAGAAGCGTCAGCGACGAAGCAATCCCCTTCGACTTTGAGATTGCTTCACTTCGTTTCGCAATGACTGGCTTCTATCAGTTTTGAATCGGAAAATTAATCTGAGAACTGCTATAAACAGATAAAAAAAGATTAAAATTTTCTAATCAAATTCTAATCATAATTTTATGCAGCTTCATGTAATCTATTGCCCGAACAATAATTCATTCGAATATAAAATAAAGATCAACTGAAGAAGGAATGAATCAATGGATGAAATGGAGCATATTTCCGACCTAAAATTAAAAACTTATATAGTGGTTGGCACCATTGGCGTAGCGGTTATTTTGATTGCCGATTTTGCCCACAGGATTCTCCATAAAGGACTGGAAGGAATTAAGATGATCGGGTGGTTTTAAAAGGCTGTGAATTTAGTAATAGAGAATTTTTATGAATTCGCGGTTTTTCAAAGTGTCTGCGAATTTATTCATTGAAAGATCTGTAACTTCTATTTCAATGATCACATCCATGCCTGCTTCTAAATCATCATGCCCTTCAACTTCGAGTGTTTTCATCTTATCTGTATTCGGATAGATGATTTTGACTATTTTGGTAGCAGTCGAACTCTGAGTGATTTCTACCACTTTCCATCTTTCAATGCGAACGTTTTCTTCTGTTTTTTGGCTGAGAAGCTGCTGCATCTTCGCTTCTTTTTGAGCAGCTTTTTGATCATCACTGCAACCTGACAGTCCTGTGACCATCAGGATCATGAATAACAGACATAATAATTTTTTTTCCATAGGCTTTACCCCTCAAAGTGATTAATTAGTTATTGTTAAGGTTTATTTTTGGTGAATTAATGTACATCGGACTTTTTTAAAAACCTGATCTCGACAGTAAATCGATAAGGAAACCGAATGATGCAGACCTGCCATCAGATTATCATGCCTTGCCGGGCTGACCTGAATTCTTAATGTATTGCTTATATTGATGACAATGCATTTTTAACGGAGTCAAGCCCGATTCGGTCTATCATTTTCCCTAACCGTTCTCCTTTTTTGGCGGTATCCTTGTAATAGGCAATGACTTGGCTGATTTTTTCAATGGCTTGTTCATCGCTCAAATCAGCAGCCACTTCCTGAGCGATCCTGGGGTTGATTCCCACATTACCGCCAATGACCAGGGTCCATCCTTTCGGTTTCCCGAATAATCCAATATCCCGAACCCAGGATTCCGCACAATTAATATGGCAACCGGATACTGCCATTTTAAATTTTCCTGGAAGCTCCATGCCATGATATTGTTTATCAAGTTTCATCCCCATGCTTAAAGCATCCTGCTGCCCCATCCTGCAAAAGGTCGTTCCCGGACAGGTCCGCACACTGCGCACGCAAAGACCAACAGCAGCGCCGGGAGTCAAACCAAGTTCCTTCCAGACGTCATCAATGTCTTCTTCTTTTATTCCCACCATGGCAATCCGCATGGCGCTCGTGATTTTCAAGGCCTGGGCATTGTATTTTTCAGCAATGTCGGCAATTTTTCTTAGCATCTCCGGCGTCACCACACCGCAGGGGATATGGGGTGCGATAGCATAGGTTTCTTTATCTCTTTGAATAATCGCCCCTTTTTCTCCAAGTTTGAGCATTGTTTCTCCTGTTGTTGGCCAGTATTTTTTTATAAACAGATCATAGAGTTATGATAATTTTTGCCCCACGGCCTTGCCGTAATCCTGGCAGGCCCTGGTGCCACCCGATCCTGAGAGCACGGCTTCCTTTAACGACAGCGGGCCGAGATCCACCATGTCCATCTTAAATACATGGAGCATCGTATCAAACAGCATGGTTCCGGACTCCCCGCTGTGGGTATAGGAACCAAAAGCCCCGCCGATTTTTCCCAATAGATTGGCCTTTTCAGCGATAAAAAGGAACTGTTTCATACCGCCTGTTATGTCCCGGTGATACGTCGGGCAGCCGAAGATAAAACCGTCGAAGCCTGCAAAATCTTTTGAAGATTTAATATCAGTAATATTTTTCAAATCCGCCTCGTGCCCTGCAAGGCGGACACCTTCTGCGATAAATTGAGCCATTTTCTCCGTATTTCCGGTTCTGCTTGTATAGCCTATCATTACTTTCGCCATAGAAAAACCTCCTGTTGAATCCTTTTAAGAATTCTAAGATGTCTGTCACGATGCCTTTTAAAATTATAATCAAATATTGTGCCATTAATTTCCTTTTTTCCAAAAATCATGTGATTCTTTAATACCGGGCTTTTAAGTTGATGGTACCCAAAATTATTTTTTACGAACTGTATTAAAATAATATTATATGAGACATATTGTTTCAGTGAGACGTTTTTAGCGGATTTAAAATTGCCAAGGCATGTGTATGCCCCCAAAAAATAAAATCTTATGTAAATTATCGACAATATTCACTGCAGATTAATTTTGCATTGCTGTCGTTTTTACCTACCACTCTTCTTCCTCAAAAAAAAGGCCCTCACCTGTTTCAGCGCAACATCTGAATTTTCTAATTTTTTAAAAAATTAACATAAATCTTTTATCAAATTATAATAAAAAAAATGAAAAAGCCAAACCTGCTGTGAGGCGGGGACGGAAAGTAATAGATTTCCTCGGAACCGGTTTTTTATTCTTTGGTTCAAAACAGCCCGACTGGCATTATAATGGTGCTTCGGCTTTTTTTTATGCTCTTCTCAAATTGATTTGTTGATCCTCTCACCTCTATTCCATTACAGTATTTATCACGCTTTAAAAAATCAATCCAGTGACTATTTGAGAGATCGATCATCATAAAAGAGAAACCAAACGCACTTTAATCTTTTTTGTGTAAAGGGGGACATTCATGTCGTTACTCTTTAACCCGATTAAAATCGGAAATGTTGAAATTAAAAATCGATTTATACATTCCGCGACATATGAAGTGATGGCAAAAGAAACAGGTGAAGTCACGGCTGAGCTGATCAAGCGGTATGACAAGCTGGTCAAAGGAGAAGTGGGACTCATTATCCCAGGTTATATGTATATCCATCCTCTGGGGCGGGCCTATACACATCAAACCGGCATCC
>JAHECJ010000151.1:906-6093 GCA_024641805.1 Desulfococcus sp. | reverse complement strand
CGAAAGCGCGGGATCTTATTTAACGATTCCGCGCTTCCAGGTGGTATGCAGTAAATCAGTCGTATATCACACCGGCGTTGACATATCATTCTTCCGGAAGAGCGGACGGGACGATAATTATGTCAATACGCCGGTTAATCGCGCGGCCCTCCGCAGTTGCATTTGATGCCAGCGGTCGTTCAGGCCCGTACCCCACGGCAATAATTTTTCCCGCGGGAAGGGTCTGGTTGGCGATCAGATATTGCCGGACGGAATTGGCTCTCTGCTGGGACAGGTGCTTGTTGAGTTCGTGGGTCCCGGTACTGTCCGTGTGCCCTTCGATGACAACAGATGGCTCGCCAAACGTCCGGATTGCCCGCTGGGCTTTGCTGAGCAGCAGATAGTTGTTCGGCATTATGATTGCCTGGCCGACAGGGAACTGGATGCCTTTTAAACGAATCACCAGTTGATTCCCTTTTTTGTAGACCTCGGCTTCATTGGCGTCAAAGTAGGTCTGGACTTCAGAAAACAATCGATTAAACTGCTTTTCGGCCGCGAGTTTCTGTTCCATGGCCCTTTGCTGCGCGATCAACTGCTCATTGGCGGTTTGTTCCTCTTTTGATTTGCCTTCCAGAAATGCGATCTGCTGGTTCAGTTCGTCGAAGCGTTTATCATAATCGGCCTTCATGGTTTCCAGTTCAGTACGCTTTAGTTTTAATTTTTCAGCCATAAACCGGTTGTCATCCTGAAGGGACTGAATCGAGCCTTGGATATTCTCCACCTGGATATAGAACTTTTGATCACGCATATCCGGGGCCCCAAGCTGGTTAGTGATGATGCCCAGCGTGTCTTCCACATAAAGCGCGATTTCTTCCGGCGTCATGGTATCAATGGTTTTGCATTGATCGGCGATGGCAAGGGCCCTTCTGGCCATAAACAGATTGTGCTGGGCCTTTTTATACATTTCTTCCTTGGCATACGGGTTTTCAGAAATAAACGCATCGGTTTCATTTAACAGGTTTTTTGCCAGTGCAAAAGATTCCGGTGCGTATTGGGTGACATCGCCTTCTTCCGCTTTATTCAATATGTTTCGGACTTCACCGATGGTCTCAATTTTAATCGCCCGCAACTCCAGGTCCCGATATTCTTTATCTACATCCGGGGCGTTTTTCTGGGAATAGCGGATGTCGTTTTTTTCAATGGCCTGCGTCAGGTTTAAAAAGCGGTCTTCAACCTTCTGGTAGTCTTTTCCCAATTTGGTGGCACCGGCAATGCGGGCCTTGTCTCGACTTTCAATAACCTGGGCCAGTATGGTCCGGGCGACCTTGGCGTTTTCCTCGGCAGTGCGAAGATATGTTCTTGCCGTATCCGTATATTCAGACACCGTCTCGATATCACTTCCATTTTCTGCTTCGCTTTTGGCTTTTAAATATGCGGTTTCCGCACGGGCAAACATGTCCGGAGACAGAACATCAATTTGATTCTGTCGGGCGACGGTTATTTCGTTTTCTATTTTATTGACTTCATCTATCGGGTTTAGATCAGTTTGTGCCGATCCGGCATCCGGCTTCGGGGAGGTTGTGCCGCAGGCGCTCACCAAAACGGCCGCAACGAGAATGATAATCAACTTGACCGGTGATCGTTTGTGCATGTCGAATCTCCTTATACCGTTCAAATGGGGTCGTATGTGTAACGGATTAAAATTTTAAAAAATTTTTGATTGATTCCGGTTTCAGACAGATATTAGCGATGATTGCAAAAAAAGTCAAAACAACGCTTGCCGGTTTCAACCTTTAGATTGAAAATTGTTTCGGCAGTCCGCCGGGAGCAGGGTATGCGTGAATCGTATATCAGGATTTTTTTCAATCCACGGTTCAGGTGCGGAAGCCTGCCTCATGGATGGTTGGGGGATATGCCCCTGTTCAAATGCGCTTGGCCGCCGTTTTTGTTCACCCATAAAGGCGATAACTGCCTCCGTCCATAACTTTCAGCACATAGAATATATTGGTTCGGAGAGTCAACAAAAAACAGGTCCAACCGGCTTCTTCCCGGTTGACGGATGCTTCTGTCCGTCCGGCAAAAAGACAAGGCCATTCCGCTCCCTCGAGACTTCCGCCTTTGGTCAGTCGCCGTTTTATTCGCCTCAGTGATATCGCACGTTTTTAAACGAATAGAAACAGCGATCATTTTTTGAGCTTTTCCGAAGCGACATGAAGAATTCAGGCTATCGTGTTTTAATGTATCTGAACACGGTGTGTTCGGATGAAACTCCGGGAATCGCATCGATTTGGGCCTGGATGTCCTTCCGCTGCTCGCTGTTAAACCATGCGAGCCAGTCTTCATGGGAGAACCATGTGCTGATCGTGAGGATTACATTAGGATCTTCGATGGATCTGAGATATTCGCCGGAAATATAACCGGATTGCCTGGGGACAAGGCTTCTGATAGCCCGGATGCATTTGAAAAGTTCTTTTTCCCTGTCCTTTGGGACTTTTCGTTTAATGAAGACTTTTACAGACATGACGGACCCTCCTTTCATGTTATTCAACAATAAGAAGATTATAGGTCAAGATTACCAGAATTTTCTGAATAATTCATTTGACCGGCAGTGGCGATCGCCTTTTTCCGCTGCCTTCCGATCATTGGCCCGGTGTTTACTCCTTGACAACAGTAAACGTTTTTTCAATCACTTTTTGATCTTCATACATCAGCGTGAACTTCCATTCACCCGGTTGCATTTCATAGTCATTATCAAATCGATACCCGGAGATATCTTTTAATGTGCCGAAAGCGTCCGCTTTCTTTTTGATCATCATATCATAGCCGTTGGAAACAGTGCCGTCCGGTTTGGTTATTTTGGGGTGAGAAATGATTTTCTTGAGAGAGAAGGCCTTGTTGGGTTCCAGGCCGATCAGCACGTATTCAAACCCAAATGATAATCCGAGTTTTGCCGGAATGGTGTCAGTGGGTTTGATCAGTTTTAATCCCGTGGCGTTTAAAGTGTATCCGGCGGTTGTTTCCGCAGCATTTACCTTTTCAACGGATTCCGCTTCATAAATACCTGCCTTGGTGATCTGGCCGGATACCATTTGAAAGGCATCGCAAACAGCCGGAAGATGGATTAAAGCAAACATCGCAGCAAAATACAGGGAATATGTCCTGAGTTTCATAATTTACTCCTAAAATGTGGTGTCCTGTTAATTTAAATCATCCCAAGTGGTTGAAATCGTTCCGTCAATCGTGCCGTCGCCATTGGTGTCCACCCCAAGATTAACATTGCCCTCTAAGATGGTCATGGCTATCCGGCTGCCGTCTTGCGCTTTAATGAGCAGTTTACCCTGATCAGGCCCCGCTTCATCTGATCCGAAAATCGGCTGCCGGATGGAAACTGTCAGGGCGCCCCGGTACCTGTGTCACCTGATAAAAGCTCATCGACATCACCGCCCCTATTGCAGCTTATAATAGAGCCTGTCGAAAAAGTCCAATTTCTGCATTTTTTCAAAACTTATATTTTATAATATCAAATATTTATAAGCAACAAAATTGCCTTTTCGGGGTTTTTCGACAAGCTCATCACCAACACTTAATATTATGAAAAGAACCAACAAAACGAATACTGACGATGTTTTCATATCCACCTGCGGTACTGGTCGGGATCTCCAATAATATTAGTTGGATTTTTAAAATCTCATATATTTATTTTATAGTTATAAATAGGCCGGCTGTCAATATATGTGATGGTCTTCGGAACCGGTCCGGGTGGAAATTGGTTGTTTAATATTTTGAGGATTTTTTTAACGGATAAAATTTTTAAAACCGATTATCGTCGTTGCTTCAATAGTGGGCAAAAGATGAAATGAGCAAGGATAAAAAGGCTTAAATTGCGCCTACCTTTACAAGATATTCCTCGGTAAGGGATATCTGCCTAAAATCACTTGTAATGATCGATGAATAGCCGGCTTCAAATAACATTCTGCGGCAATCATTCATTGTCAGGCCTCTTTTTTCTGCTTTTTCATCGGTATCATCCCTTGGATTAGCCCCCCATTCGGCTGAAGTTATATTTGAACCGGATACAAGCCCAAGCAGATTCGGTTCATGGCAGGCAGTGGCCAATATTTCCGGATAAGACAGAGAAGACAGGGCTATTATTGCGGTTATCTGTGCAAGCCTTAATTGACTGATGACACCTCGTTTGGATATGGGGAGGCTCGGCATATACGTTCTTCGCATGGCTGATTGCTGAACAAGACCGTATTGGTAGTTTAAGAAAACTCGATCAAATATTTCCTCGGCGGTATGTTCCGGGCCAATAGGTTCGCAACAGGTATAGAGTTGAAGTCCGGATTTCCGGATAGCATCAAATGTTTCTATGCGGTCATCCGGATTGAGCATTGTATCAACTCCTTCTCTCAATCTTAAAACATGATAGGCGCCGTTTACGCCTGCGTCCCTGAGCTTTTCTGCTTCACTTATTGTTATATCTCCAATATTGACCCATATTTGAGAGCCATAAGCAAGCGATTCCCGGGTTGTTTCCACCGCCTTCAGGACATAGTCAATATCAACATTTTCCATTGTCATCAGAAAGATACCAAAGAGATCCCCTTCCTTGGACAATGTCTGCACCGCAATGGCTATTTCCTCCATTGACATACGATGCGGTTTAATATCAGTATGTTCAGCAGAGAATGAACAGAATTGACAATTGGCAGCGCAAGGCGCAATATCAATTGCAATTTGCGCATATATAACGCCACTGTTGCTAAGCTTGGATCTGCATATATTATTTGCGATTGACATCAACGTTGTTGATTCGATCGAATGGGGCTCAAAGCTCAGAAGATATTTGCATTCTTCCTTATTAGGCCCCTTGTCTTTAAAGATATTTTTAATAATCGCATTGAAAGGTTCCTCAAAATTCATTGCTTCCTCCTGAATGTATTGATAATCATTTTTATAATTTTTCTTTAAAAAGTCGTTAAATGATGAAAGCTTCAGCGTGTCATAAAGTATACATTGGGCGTCAGGTATACTGCACATGCGTCTTTGACGGAGAGGCAGCATAATGGCTTTTTTTGCTCTTTAAATCAGTCTGTTGTGTTCTTCCTCGCTTTGATGCTTTGAATGCCCGGCGCTTGGTATGGGAATTGCAATTAGTTTCTTTCAAATCGGGGACCGGCCGAGTGTAAAATTTATGAGTTTGAG
>JAHECJ010000151.1:0-896 GCA_024641805.1 Desulfococcus sp. | reverse complement strand
CCCAATTTTAAAAAATTATATAATAGCGCAAAAATTGTTTGTGTGGGAGTTTTTTTGCTGATAATAGTATCTCACATTGTGGCAGTATAAAATGCACCGGTTAAATATCTGTAGATAAAAATCAGATGAATCTGTTGATGGTATTTTTATGATTTGTCATGACAGGGAAAATAGTTTCCAAAAATGATAACTTTTTTCAAAGAGGGAAATTTATGGGTTGCATACGCAAAAATCTTTTTAATATTTCGAAAGTCAGTCTCTATTTATCACTATTTATGTTGATGTTTTTCGTGTCGGTGTTTCTTCCCCAATCCGCAAAAGCGGGCTGAAACCTCTTTCCTGCGCTGACCGTGAACGTCAGCCCCGCAGATGGAGGAGATATTACATCCGAGCAATTTACTTCAAACCCGACAACATATCCTGAAGAAATTACATGCAGTGAAAGTTACGTGCTGTTAGCCGTCCCCAACCAGGCATCCGGGTATCAGTTTGACCACTGGGGAGGGGCATTAACAGGAAACGCCAACCCTGCATCAATAACCCCGGTGACACCCATGTCAGTGACTGCTTATTTTGTTATAGACACGGATGAGGATGGTGACGGTTTCACTGCAAACGGGGGCGATTGTGATGATAATGATGCGACCATCCACCCCGGCGCAATTGAAATCTGCGGGGACGAAATCGACCAGGACTGCGACGGATCAGACCTGCCCTGTGGCGATGGGCCATCCGCCCCGACAGGCGTCTCTGCATCCGACGGCACGCCGTCCGGTATGGTCCGGGTAACATGGAACGCTGCGGCCGGCGCTGCATCCTATGATGTTTATCGGGCGGATATGCCGGCCTGGACCGGAACAGCGCCGAAAAGAATCGCCTCGTCGGTCACTGGACTG
>JAHECJ010000150.1 GCA_024641805.1 Desulfococcus sp. | reverse complement strand
GCGTTCTGTCCATGAGATCCGGCGCCGGGCACAACCGACGGCTCTGAAGGATAAAAATCGTCGCCTTAATGATCAGATTCATAATGTTTTTAATTTCCTCATCCTTGAATTTTCATTGAGGCGATTTATTCTAGTGGCATAGAATGATTTCCTTCTACGAAACTGTTCAAGAAAGGCAATCATCCTTTTGAATATTTATCAAATCAACCGGTTGGGTTGTATATAGCAAATGAAAGGAGGTGGGCAGTATGGAAACTGAAAGACGAAGACTTGCTGCAGAATTGTGTTCATATGTCAGTGAGGATGGTTCCAAATTAAACATGGAAATACTTATTCCGGGAGTTAAAAAGGAAAACATCAAACTGAGGCTTTTGGAAGACACTTTTACAGTATCTGCCCCGAGAGATGATATCGAATATGTCGCCACAGGAAGCTTCTGCTGTCCGATCAACCGGACAGCAGTCAATGCAACATATGATAACGGACTGCTGAGAATTGAAGCACCCTTTAAGGACCTGATGGAAGACGCTATTGATGTGACAATTCATTAACCAAACGAATAATATTATAAATATTATCAAAATATTATTCTACAAATAATAAAATATGAAACCCATGAGGCCAGAGTGTCATGCTTTACAACATAACCGTTGTTTAAACATGATGCCTGGCCTCAGTTTGTGTAATTTAACAAATCTATTTACGAATCCAATCACAGTTTGTAGCATATAAGTGACATTGTCTTGATCATGGCCGGGCGGAACAATGAAATTCCACATAATCAAAATATCAGGAGAGAGAAATGGAAACGGATCGTTATAAACAGGGCTGGGAAACGCTGAAAGAAATAGATCCTCATGCCGGTGAGCGCCTGGTCGAATCGCTCAAGGATATCGCCCCGGATCTAGCGCGCTTTACCATCGAGTTTCCTTTTGGAGACATATATTCACGCGGCGTTCTCTCTCTAAAGGAACGGGAAATTGTCACCGTATCTGCATTGGCGGCGCTCGGCAACGCTGCTCCGCAGCTCAAGGGTCATATTCATAATGCGCTGAATGTCGGCTGCACGAGACAGGAAATCGTCGAGATTATGATCCAGATGGCGGTTTATGCAGGTTTTCCCGCTGCATTAAATGGGATCTCCGCTGCCAGGGATGTCTTTACGGAACGTGATGATGCCGGGCAGTCAACCTGAGTGGACATGCTCACTCGAATGAAGGGATGCGGGATGTGTTGCGGATCATAACAGACCATTATACTCCATAAAAAATCAATTAAAACTCAATGACTCTCTGACCCGGCCTGAAAAGCCGGATTTTCAAAATCCAGAAATAAATCTATCGTGCCCACAGAACTCAAATTCGCTATTTTTCAACTGGTTATTATTCTGCCGTTTCTGGCGGGATTTTTCTTCCGGAACCGCCTGCCCCGGCCGGAACAGACTTCCAAATCACTGATCACCCTCAACCTGACCCTTTTGGAGCCGCCGGTGGTTTTATGGAGCATCTGGGGACTGACATTGCATACCGAAATGATTTATCTGCCCGTCGCCGGTCTCTGCCTGGTGATATCGGGATTTATCATCGGAAAACTGGCGGCGCACTGCATCCCATTCCCCGGAAATGACGCCGAAACCATCATCATCAGTTCTTCCCTGGCCAACCATGGCTTCACCATGGGGGGATTTCTCTGTTACCTGATTGCCGGGGAAACGGGTCTCGCCCTGTCCGCAATATTCCTGACTTATTTCATCCCCTTCACGTTTCTGTTTATTTTTCCCTATGCCGGTGCAAAAAGCAAAAATCAGGCCTTTCAATGGACTTTTGTCAGAGATATGCTGTTTTCCCTTCGGAACATGCCCCTGTATGCCGCGCTCACAGCGGTCATGGTCCGGCTGTCCGGCATCAACCGGCCGGATGTTTATTTTCCTGTAGATATTCTGCTGATCCTGTCCATTGCACTTTATTATTTTACGCTCGGGATCAATTTTAAAATGGATGATCTCAGCCTTTTTAAAAAAGAGCATCTCTATCTTGCCGTCCAGAAATTTCTCATACTGCCGGCCGCTGCATTTCTATTACTGCGACTGGCGCCCATCAGCCCGGAAATTGACATGGTCATCAAGCTGCAGTCGTTTATGCCGGCTGCCATCTATTCGGTGATTACTGCCATAATTTTCGACTTGAACGCACGCTTAGCCTCCGGCCTGTTTGTGGTCAACTCCCTCCTGTTTATTTTTCTGGTGTTTCCGCTGCTGTTTTTTGGCAGACAACTTTTGTTCCAGTAAAAAAAGGCCTCCTGAAACAGGCGGCCTTTTCTTTATAATCAATTCTTACTCCGGTTGTGAACCGGATTTTTCTTAAATGATCACTCCAACGGCAAAATCCATCCTTCGGTATCTTCCGTGATGCCATACTGGATGTCGGTAATGGCCTTAAAAAATTTCTGGGACCATTTGCCCACCTTGCCGTCACCAATGTTCATGATCTTGTCCTTGTACTTCATTGCCCCCACCGGAGAAATGACGGCCGCTGTGCCAGACCCGAACATCTCCTGGAGTTTTCCGGCCTCATGGGCGGCAACGAGTTCATCAATGCTGATACGCCGTTCAGTGACCGGTGATCCCCACTTGGCGGCCAGCTGCTTGACCGAGTCCCGGGTGATGCCGGACAAAATACTGCCGCTTAATGCCGGAGTGATGATCTCATCATCAATAACGAAAAAGATATTCATGGACCCCACCTCTTCGATATATTTGAGTTCAACACCGTCGAGCCACAGCACCTGGGTGTACCCGATGCGATGGGCTTCTTCGCCGGCAAAAAGGCTGGCCGCATAGTTGCCTGCTGTCTTCACCTCCCCCATGCCGCCGCGAACCGCTCGGACATATTTATCCGTAACCCAAATCTTTACGGGATTAAATCCTTCTTTATAGTAAGCGCCCACCGGCGACATGATGATAAAAAACCGGTACGTATGGGACGCGCGCACCCCGACAAATGGATCCATGGCAATAATGGTCGGACGGATATATAACGACGTGCCGGGTGTTGAAGGCACCCAGCGCTGATCAACCTTCAGCAGTTCCATCATGGCTTTTAGCGCAAACGCTTCATCCAGGGGCGGTATGCACAGTTTATGGGCGGACCGGTTGAACCGCTTGAAATTCTCCTCGGGTCGGAACACCTGAACACTTCCGGTAGGGGTCTTGAACGCTTTTAAGCCTTCGAAAATTGACTGGCCGTAGTGAAGCACCATGGTCGACGGATCCATCACGATAGGCTGATACGGTTCGACTCTCGGATTATGCCATCCGTTTTTAAGATCATAATCCATGTTAAACATATGATCCGAAAATATAGTCCCGAATGTCAGGTCAGAATCATCCGGCAGCGGCTTCAGCGTCCCGGCCTTGCGTATTGTCAATTCCATAGTTCTCTCCGTAAATTTTTCGTTTATATATTATAAGTCTGAGTTAAAAAGGGATACCACATTTTGCGTTAAAAAATAAATAGGTATCCCATCACAATTTATATTAAAAATCAAGGCGTACAAATTCCTCCTTCAGTCTCCTGTTGTTGAAAACGAAAATTTATTCCGCCAATATTTTTTTCTAATCATTTAACCGGGCTTGATCAAGAGAAATTAACTTTAACGTTAATTTTATCCAGTGTAATTGGAAAGTTCCATCTTCCCATCCATTTTATGTCTCAATTTCGCTGCCGGAGCCTCTTTCGCTGATCCGTCAAAAGGGTTGACAAACTCTTATTTATACATAATGTTCGGTTATGCGTATCAAGGCTACCGTACTGCAATAACAGGATATAATTGAGGCATGGTAAGAAATGGGTGTTGATGCTGGAATCAGTTTTTTCACCCCGGGCATATCGCAAATACCCAATGGATGATTCTAATTTTATATTATATTTCGAATGGACGATCAGATAAAAAGTGACGAAATCATGAACAAAGACATTATTGAAATAAGATGGCATGGCCGGGGCGGCCAGGGCGCGATCACCGCGGCAAAGATTGTTGCAAACGCAGCTTTTGTTTCCGGTTACGGCGGCGTTGTAATGGCGCCCACCTTTGGCACGGAAAGGAGGGGCGCACCGGTTTTAACCTCTCTTAAAATCGCAAAACAGAAAATTTATGATCTGTCTCCCATCACGGAACCGGACATGGTAGTCGTGCTGGACCACCTGATTGTGGAGGAGGTGGATGTGGCGAACGGCATGAAGCCCGGCGGGTTGATTATTATCAATTCCCCGAAGTCCCCGAGGGAGTTTAATTTTAATGGGTTGCAAGTCGCGACCGCAGACGTCACGAGCATTGCCGGAGAATCAGGACTCCCCCCGGGCGTCGTAAATACCGGCATTATAGGTGCATTTGCCAAGGCCAGCGGTTTGATCGACCTGGATACGCTGACCCGTGCCATTGAGGATGAGTTTAAAGGGAAACACCCCCGGAGAAATTCCGAGGCAGCCAGGATTACCTTTAATAATACGATTGTTGGAGGCCTATAGATGAAAAAGGATAAATTCGGTTGCCGAAAATCCCATAGTGAACCCGGCCCGGGAGATGGCGGCAGGACCGGTTCCTGGCGGGTCAAGCGACCGGTGATTGATTTGGATAAATGCATCCCGGCAAAAAGAAACAAACCGGCCTGTTTCACTTGCTGGCTTTTCTGTCCGGACAGCGTCATTACCCGAACTGTTCCGCCGACGATTGATTATGAGTATTGCAAGGGTTGTGAAATATGCGCTGAAGAATGCCCGGCCGACGCAATAACCATGGTTGAGGAAACCGTGTTCATAAAAGAGGAGAAGTAGTCGTATGCATATTATTGAATCCGGCAATGTGGCTGCGGCAAACGGCGTCAAACTGGCAAAAGTCCAGGTGGTTGCCGCGTATCCTATTACGCCGCAGACCCCCCTGACCGAGAAACTCTCTGAATTTGTGGATGCCGGCGTAATGGATGCCCAGTATATCCCTGTCGAAAGTGAACACAGCGCCCTCGCCGTCTGTATTGCAGCTTCCAGCGCGGGTTCCAGAGCGTTTACTGCGACAAGCGCCAATGGCTTGTTGTATATGAATGAACAGCTCCACTGGGCGGCCGGCGCTCGACTGCCCATCGTGATGTGCGTGGTCAACCGGGGCATCGGGGCGCCATGGACCGTATGGAACGACCATCAGGATTCCATCTCCCAGCGGGATACCGGATGGATTCAAATATACTGCTGTGACCACCAGCAGATTATTGATACAGTGATCAAGGCGTTTTATCTAGCGGAAACCGTCAGTGTTCCGGTCATGGTTTGTTATGACGGATATATTCTGTCCCATACCTACATGCCGTTTGAAATTCCGTCCCAGGCGGATGTCGACCGGTTTCTGCTGCCATTTAAACCTGCCTATGCCTTAAATCCCAACCAACCCGCCAACCTGAACACCGTCACCCTGCCGGACATCCGCCCGGATGTGCGCGGAAATATGGCCCCCGGTTATATGGAGATCCGCCATAACCTCCATATGGATATGCGCAGTGCCATAGAAGTTCTGGCAGACATTGACAAAAAATTTGCGGAAGTATTCGGAAGAAACGGGAATCCCTATATTGAAGAATACAAATGTGAAGATGCGGAATTTGTTGCCATTTGTTTGGGGTCTCTTTCGTACCATCTTAGGGATGTCGTGGATATTCTTCGGAAAGAAGGAACTCCGGTGGGCGTCATGGGCCTCAGGCTCTACCGCCCGTTCCCGGACCAGGCGGTCAGGGATGCTCTGTCAGGACGAAAGGGCATAATTGTCTTTGAAAAGGCGCTTAGCTATGGGAATCAGGGCGCACTGTATGCGGATATCAAGTCCGCCCTGTACTGCGCAAAGAATAAACCGACAATCCATAACTACATCCTCGGCCTTGGCGGCCGGGAGATCAAGACAGACCACCTGGTGGAATCTCTGCGGAATTCCTGCAAAAAGCCGGACACCATCGGAGATGTGCCGCAGTGGATTGGACTGAAGATTTAGTGAATGACAGGTTGAAGGTTTAAGGTATAAGGTTGAAGGGATCAGGAAACCGGTCAGCCTTTTAAATTTTCGATAACG
>JAHECJ010000149.1 GCA_024641805.1 Desulfococcus sp. | reverse complement strand
AGATTATTTTGCATGATTGCGCCGGAGCGCGAAGTTCCCGTGGTGTTTTTGCATAACATCTGATTCTGCATCTCCGCAGCAGTGTTTTTGTGAAATTACATTTTTGAAATTTTTTAAGGGGATATTATTACAAAAATGTAATAATATGCTTTTGGGTTTAACGGGTAATATAAGAAATTTAGAAATATAACATTATGTTGCGGATTGCGGAGGCGGTAGGTATGTCTCTTGCATCTATCTCCATGCCGAAAAAATTAATCGTATTTGACAATAATAATTAGACACGGCGAATTCAATTTGTTAATTTAAAAAATTTAGCAAATTTTGGCCGATGAACAAGGAGTTAAATTAATATGTGTCGTTTGTTTGCGATCACAAGTGATACGCCGCTTTCACCTATTGCCGCCCTTAATGCGCTGGATGTGATGCGTGAGGGGCATGATGGGTCCGGAGTGGGCCTCTTCCTGCGTGATTTGGGGGGAGCCTTTGATGAAATGAAAGATGCGCCGATTCTTTCCGGAATTTTTACCAAAGAAGGGATCAAGCGGCTGGATACGTATATGATGAATCTTGGGTTTATGACCAAATACAAGATTTCCTTCAAGTTACCGAAAAATTCACCGGCGGGTGTACCGGCAAGGGATGTCTATCTGATTCGAGCGTATGAGTATCCGGAAAGCTGGGAAGGGCGAAGTTTCAAAGAACTGGGAAAAGAATTGATGAAGGTCCGGCTGACGCTTCGGGAAATGGGGCAGGCCGAACAGGACATGATCGTGTTTTCATTCTGGCCGGATGTGATCATGATTAAGGAAATCGGGGATCCGTTAACGGTTGGGCGGTATCTGCAGCTTGAGCGGGAGGATTTGAAAGCCCGAGTGATTATGGCGCAGGGACGCCAGAATACCAATTACGCCATTAATCTGTATGCGTGCCATCCGTTTTTCGTTCAAGGCTTTTCCACCATGACCAATGGTGAGAACACGGCGTTTGTCCCCATCCGGGAATTTTTAAAGTCTCGCGGATTTCCGGGATATACCGGTTTCCAATCTGATTCGGAAGTATTTACTCATATTTTGCATTATACCCTGACAGGACTCGGATTGAGCCTTGAATCCTATAAGCACATTATCACCCCGCTGCAGGGGGATGATATCGAGAAACACCCCAATGCGTCTTTGTTAAAGCAGCTGAAGCAAAGCTGCCGGTCAATGATCATCGACGGGCCGAACTGTGTGATCGGCAGTCTGCCGGATCACTCTCTTTTTATGGTTCAGGACCGGAAAAAATTACGTCCCGGTGTGGTCGGGGGGCATCCCGGGCTGTATGCGTTTTCCTCTGAGATATGCGGTCTGGATGCAGTGATTCCGGACCGTGACAAAGCTAAGGATTTTCAACCCATGCATCTGGATACCGCCATTATCGGTCCGGATCGACAGGAGATAAATATATGCCGTCAAACAGACCCATTACCCCTTCTTCATTAAGCGTCAAGGATCTTCCCTGGCAGATTCACTGGAGCAAGGATAAATGCACGCTCTGCGGAAGCTGTACCGCAGTGTGCCCGGTCAATGCCATTGAGCTGGGCGTTTTTCGGAAAAGAACAGTTGAAACCGCTCTGGGCATCAACAGTTCTTCATCCAGTGTCTTCAAGGTATATCAGGGCATTCGTCAGAAAACGGATCCCGCATATTCATGTGTCGGGTGTGCCATGTGCACCCAGGTTTGCCCGAATGACGCCATCATGCCGATGAAAAGCGATGAAGCCGCCAAGCTGGCTTATCACATCAATCGGGGCGGACAGCCGCGCCGCCGGGGCGGCCGCCGTAATGTGCCGGGGGGGCTTCTGGATCAGATCAAGTTTATCAGAATTTCCATGCTGACAGACCCGGCGCTGGATGCGGGCCGACATGAATTTGAATTGCGGACTCTGCTGGGCAGGGTCCTGCCGCCGGAAGAAAGCATCGCGCATTTCAAGGAAAACGGATGGATCCCGCCGGTTCGGGAGATATATCCGCTGATTATCGGCAGTATGTCTTTTGGCGCGTTGTCCCCCCCTATGTGGGAAGGGCTCCAGATGGGAGTCGCCTACCTGAATGAGGAAATGAAAATGCCGGTGCGCATGTGTACCGGCGAAGGCGGATGCCCTCCCCGACTTTTGCGCAGCCGGTTTTTACAGTATGTGATTCTTCAGATTGCCAGCGGCTATTTTGGCTGGGATGAGATCCTTCACGCAATCCCGGAAATGAAGGTGGATCCCTGCGCCATTGAAATCAAATATGGCCAGGGGGCGAAACCGGGCGACGGCGGGTTGCTGATGTGGAACAAGGTCAACAATTTGATTGCGGCGATTCGCGGGGTCCCGGCAGGGGTCAGTCTGCCGAGTCCGCCGACGCATCAGACTCAGTATTCCATTGAAGAGTCGGTTGCCAAGATGATCCAGTCCATGTCCATGGCCTGGGGATTCCGGGTGCCGGTTTATCCGAAAATTTCCGCCACATCAACGGCGCTGGCGGTTTTAAACAATCTGACGCGGAATTCATATGCAGCCGGACTCGCTATTGACGGCGAAGACGGCGGTACCGGGGCCGCTTATGATGTTTCCATGAACAGCATGGGGCATCCCATTGCCACAAATATCCGCGACAGTTACATGAATCTGGTGGCTCTGGGAAAACAGAATGAAATTCCACTGTTTGCCGGCGGCGGGGTCGGAAAAACCGGGAACCTGGCCGCCAATGCCGCTGCATTGATCATGCTGGGCGCCAGCGGTGTTCAGATTGGAAAATATATCATGCAGGCGGCTGCCGGATGTTTGGGGTCTGAAACCGATCGCTGCAATATATGCAATATCGGGCTTTGCCCCAAGGGGATTACGTCTCAGGACCCCCGGCTCTACCGACGGTTGAATGCCGAAGATGTCGCGCAGCGTGTGGTGGATGTCTACTTGAGTTTTGATACGGAACTCAAGAAAATCGTAGCACCGCTCGGGCGCTCGACATCTCTCCCCATCGGCATGGCGGACGCACTGGGCATCAATGATTTTAATGCAGCGGAAAGATTGAATATCAAGTATGTCGTTTAAGGGCTTGAAATATAATTGGTTTTAAAAATATCTGAAAAAAGTAAAAAGTATACAAATGGCTAAGTAAAAAATTCCATATACAAGGCGCAGCGGTTTTTCAGGCTCGAGATAATACAAGTAGTATATTGAGAGACTGACAAATCGCTGCAACACAGTAGATGGGAGTTTTGACGACGCCATCAAAAGATTTTCGGAGAAATTCATGGAAAGTGAATTCTATACAATCGCAGGACAGGAAGATGGAAACCGCGTGGAATCCAGACTGCTGGAAGAAAAGATCCAGCAGGCGATTGAAGCGGGACATCGTGCGCTGAAAATAAAAGCCTTTGGGCAGCATGGTATCGGCGGCCGGCTCTGGAAGGCCGGTGACGAGCCGGTGCATGTCCGCATCGAGGGCAATGCCGGTCAACGAACCGGGTCATTGGGATATCCCAACACATTTATCGAAATCATGGGGCCGGTTTCCGATGATGTCGGATGGCTGAATGCGGGCGCTGAAATCGTCGTGCACGGCAATGCGGGGAACGGACTGGCAAATGCCATGGCTCAGGGGAAAGTCTATGTAGCCGGGAATACCGGTTCCCGGGGCATGACCATGACAAAAAGCAACCCGCGGTTTGCCCCTCCGGAAGTCTGGGTGCTCGGGAGCGTGGGAGACTATTTCGGTGAATTTATGGCCGGCGGAATTGCCGTTATCTGCGGTGTCAACGGGCAGGATCCGGACAATGTACTCGGTTACCGTCCGCTTGTCGGGATGGTCGGAGGAAAAGTATTTTTCAGAGGCCCCCACGGCGGTTTCAGCCAGGCCGATGCCAAGTTAACCCCGATTTCCCATAGCGACTGGCAGTGGCTGGCCGAAAATATGTCAATCTATCTGGATCGGATTGATCGATCCGACCTTTTGGAAACCTTGTCCGTAAGGGATGAATGGCAATTAATCGCCGCGCGCACCCCTCTGGAAAAAGCAGTGGTGCAGCGGCGTTCCATGGCTTCGTTTTACAAAGAATCATGGGAAAAGGAACTTGGGCCGGGAGGTTTAATCGGCGACTTGACCAGTCTGGATCGGAGCCCGATTCCGTTGATCCCGACCGGTGAGATGAGACGCTTTGTTCCGGTCTGGGCAAACCGGAAATATAAAGCACCCTGTGAGGCAGCCTGTCCTACCGGTATTCCGGTGCATGACCGCTGGCGACTGATCCGGGAGGGCCGCGTGGATGAGGCGGTTGACATGGCACTGGCGTATACGCCGTTTCCGGCGACGGTCTGCGGATATTTGTGTCCCAACCCGTGCATGCAGTCGTGCACGAGGCAAATCGGGAAAATGGTTCCCATCGACACATCCCTGATCGGCAAGGCCAGTATCAAAGCCGGCGTGCCGAAACTGCCGGAACTCAGCGGCCACCGGATTGCGGTGATCGGCGGAGGGCCGGCCGGTCTATCCATTGCCTGGCAGTTGAGACTGAAAGGTCATGAAGCCGTTATTTATGACCGGTCGAAAATTCTGGGCGGAAAGATTTCCGCCGTGATTCCGGAAAGCAGAATCCCAAAAGAGGTCTTGACCTCGGAACTGGAAAGGGTCCGCAAGGTCATACCCCATGTAAACCTTCAGCAGGGACTGGTCAAAGAGGATCTGGAACGTTTAAAAAATGATTTTGACTTCATTGTCTTGGCCACCGGCGCCCAAAAGCCGAGAATACTCCCGGTGCCCGGAAAAGAACTGATGATCACCGCCCATGATTTTCTGGCAGCGGCCCGGACAGATGCTATTCATCCCGGCAATCGCATCGTGGTGATCGGCGCCGGAAATGTGGGGTGCGATGTGGCCACCGAAGCCCACCGCCTGGGCGCAAAGGAACTGACCCTGATTGACGTTCAACGGCCGGCCGCGTTCGGCAAGGAGCGGGAGGAAGCGGAAGCGGTGGGCGCCGTTTTCCGGTGGCCTTGCTTTACACGGGAAATCACGAAAGAAGGCGTGGTTCTGGATTCCGGCGAAATCCTGCCGGCCGACACGGTGGTGGTATCCATCGGCGATATGCCGGAGTTGGATTTTCTGCCGGAAGGCGTTGAAACCGACCGCGGTTTTGTCAAGGTCAGTGAAATTTATCAGACAACGGATCCCCATATTTTTTCCGTGGGAGACATGGTCCGGCCGGGTCTGTTGACCGACGCCATCGGGGCGGGCCGCAAGACGGCCACCGCGATTTGTGAAATAATTGACGGCAAGCGGCCGCTGATGGGATCAACAGCCGGGGGGAATCGGTTTGAGCAGGACAATATTGATCTGACCACCAGTGAGTTTTATGGCGTTCATGACAGTGCCTGGGATGACCGTGATGCCATCGATAAGGCCCGGGTTTCTTTGGAATATTTTGATCCCCGTATCACTGAATTTGAAGATCAGGAACACTGCGGTTCCCAGTGTGCTTCCTGCGGATCCTGCAGGGATTGCGGGATTTGTGTGTCCATCTGCCCTCAGGCGGCCATCAGCAGGGAGGCAAGGGGAGGTGTGAATTATGAATATGTCGTGGATCCCGACAAATGCATCGGATGTTTTTTCTGCGCCGGTGCCTGCCCCTGCGGCGTCTGGGAACTGGTTGCCAATGATCCGATCGGTGTTTAATTGTTTGTATTGAGCGACAATCGCCGCCGGTTCGATTTTGGCACGATTTTTCATTTCCGGATGTCCGGTCTGAAGAAACAGTTGATAATCTTTTATATTGATTTGAGTCGAAGATTTGTTACAAGGGGGTTTGCTTTAAATAAGTTGCGCGCCAATTGAATGAATCAGAAGGATTTTTGATTCCACAATAAAAAAATATTATAAATCCAAGAATATATACAATGAAAGCATTATTGGCCCTTGAGGATGGAAGAACATTTGAATGCAGGAGTTTTACCGGTCCGGGTGAAACCTTCGGGGAGGTGGTTTTTAACACCAGCATGGCGGGATACCAGGAAGTTTTGACCGATCCGTCATACCGGGGACAAATGGTGGTCATGACCTACCCTCTGATCGGAAATTATGGCGTGAA
>JAHECJ010000148.1 GCA_024641805.1 Desulfococcus sp. | reverse complement strand
GCCCCTTGGAACACAGCCCTTCAATAATTCGTTCAATTTTTGCTTTTTCGTATCCAACGGATTTGATGATCCGGTCCAGGGAAACAAAAGAATAAGGCATTTTGATCACCACATCTGCTTCTTCTTCCGAATAAAGGTGTTTTAATATGTCAAAGAGAGCCTGCTTCTGTGGTGCGGAAAACATCATATTATCGATTTTATGGCCCAGTTCCTGGTAAATATCTTTTCCTCCTAAATGCCCCATGATGACGCTCCCCTTGTCATTTTAAATTTCTGATGACTTGTTTTGTTATAATTCTTACACGATGATTGTTGATATGGCTGAGGTCGCAAGAAAACAGAATATTATGCAGTACTCACTATCCGATGACACAGCAGAGTCTGTCATATCGGAAATCATTTTTTTTGCTCGGCCATTTCCATGGCAAACCCCTTTGTATATCGTTCGGCGGTAAATACGAGCAGTTCGGTGATTTGTGATTCATCCATATTCTGATAAAAGGAGCTGTTCACGAGAGTTGCCAGGCCGAGGGAGTAAATCAGCCCCTGCTGAAGAAACATTTTGATATCCTTTTTTGAAGCGCCTTTGATTTGTGGATATTCAGTGAGCATATCTGACAGACGGGAAAGGTTATCATCAAAGTACGTTCTTTGAAGTTCGATATGGGATTCGTGGTTGACTGCCCGGTACAGATGTTTTTCATCCTGTGCAAACAGGACATAACCAATTCCCATATCTATAAAAACATCTCCGGTGCGTGATGTGGTCTGGTATTGGAACAGAAGCTCAAAGGCCTTTTTAATGACTTCTTCATAAAGATTTTTTTCAGTTTTCATGAATGAATAAACAGGCATGGTGGAGGAATTGAGCTCTTTTGCCACGCTTCTGAAAGACAATGCTTCCAGTCCGTTTTCACGGACCACGCGAAAAGCTGCATCAATGATGTTTGTTTCTGTAAATTTATTTTTAGGGGGCATGGTTGAACTCCAGAAAAAATGACGACTGTTATATTACGATAGATATATAACAGTCGTCATTTATAGAGTCAAGTATTTCTTTTGCGGGCATTGAAAACTTTAACGGCTTTTGGAATTCATTTGGTGTGAATTAAAGGCCTTTGGCTAATTTCGCATTTTTGTGGGAGCGCAAAAAACGCGGCCCCACAATTCAACCGCTAAAACCAAACCATATCTTGATCATTGCACAGTTCAATAACATTCCTGCCGAATGCCCAAAAGAGCGACATTAATATGTTGTGGTTGAAGCGATTCAGAAAATCCCTAGATATTCTGCAGAAACAACCGGAGGCGAGACTTGAACTCTTACAATATCCCTGATGGATGGTTTTGTGTCCCGGGTTCTTTAAACGGTAAACTCAAATTCTGTGAACTCCGCCTTACATCAATCAATGGCATTAAACCGACACGCCTCATAGCAGCTCATGCATTCAATGCATTTTTCCCGATTGATTTCAGCTACTTCTTTTTTCTGCCAGGTGATGGCGTTGGCCGGGCAGGCTGAAAAACAAAGCCCGCATTTTTTGCACTGGTCCGGATCGATTTTAAAACCCAGCAAGGCGGTGCAACGTTTGGCGGGGCATTTTTTATCCACAATATGAGCGATATACTCGTCTTTAAAATACCGCAGCGTGGACAGCACCGGATTCGGGGCCGTCTGCCCGAGTCCGCACAGGGAAGAATTTTTGATGACCGCAGATAGTTTTTCCAGAGTCCGGATGTCTACTTGTTCCCCGTTTCCCTGGCAGATTTTCTCAATGATTTCAAGTAAGCGGCGGGTCCCTTCCCGGCAGGGAGTGCATTTTCCGCAGGATTCATCCTGGATGAAATCCAGAAAAAAGCGGGCCATATCCACCATACAGGTCTTTTCGTCCATGACGATCACGCCGCCGGACCCCATAATGGCACCGACTTTCGCAATCTCTTCATAATCGATGGGGGTATCCAGGCATTGCGCGGGTATGCAGCCGCCCGAAGGTCCTCCGAGCTGGACCGCCTTGAATTTTCTTTTTTTCGGGATACCGCCGCCAATGTCAAAAATCATCTGGCGGAGCGTAATCCCCATGGGCACTTCCACCAGGCCGATATTGTTCACCGCGCCGGTCAAAGCGAACACTTTGGTTCCCTTGCTGGTTTCTGTCCCGATTTCGGCAAACCATTCGCCGCCGTTTAGAATGATCTGCGCGATATTGGCGAAGGTTTCCACATTGTTTAAAACCGTGGGTTTTTCCCAAAGTCCTTTGTTTGCCGGAAACGGTGGGCGGGGCCGCGGCATGCCGCGCTTGCCTTCAATGGAACGCATGAGGGCTGTCTCTTCACCGCAGACAAACGCACCGGCTCCCTGGTAGACTTCAATGTCAAAGTCAAATCCGCTTTCTAAGATATTTTTCCCTAAAAGTCCGTATTCACGGGCCTGTTTAATGGCAAGATCCAGCCGGTGAAGTGCCAGCGGATATTCGGTTCGGCAGTAAATATATCCTTTGTTCGCTTTGATAGCGCGTGCCGCGATGATCATCCCTTCAAGAACCGAATGGGGATCAGCCTCCAGAATACTGCGGTCCATGAACGCACCCGGGTCCCCCTCGTCAGCATTGCAAAGGACATATTTTTCATCACCGGGTGATTTGCCGGCAAATTCCCATTTTAATCCGGTCGGGAATCCCGCTCCCCCGCGGCCCCTGAGCCCGGATATTTTCATCTCGGATATGATCTGTTCCGGCGACATTTCCGTCAGTGCTTTGGCTGCACCGAAATACCCGTCCCTGGCGATGTACTCATCAATGATTTCGGGGTCGATCATTCCCTTGTTGCGCATGACCCGGAATTTCTGGTGCGCAAAGAAAGGGATGTCATTCATGTTCGGGATGGTTTCTTTGGATGCGGGTTCGACATATTGAAGCCGTTTGACCGGGCGGCCTTTGAGAAAATGTTCCTCCACCAGTTCAGCGACGTCATCCGCGGTTAATTTCTGGTAGAAAATTCCTTCGGGCTGGACCAGCATCACGGGACCGACGGCGCAGAATCCGTTGCACCCGGTTTCAATGACTTTTACTTCCTGGTCGAGGCGGGTGCGTTCCAGTTCTTTTTCCAGCGCATCCTGGAATTTCCGGCTTCTGGTTGCCTGGCATCCGGAACCGCCGCACAGCATTAATTGGATTCGGGGTTTGTTCATGTTGGCTGTCCTGATCTTTGTCCTTTTGAAGTGAAAAGAAAAATGAGCCGGGGTGAAGGAACGCGCGACCGGTTATTCGTAATGTTCCAGAAGCGATTTTAACTGGCTGGCGGAAACGCCGCCGTGGGTGTCCTGATCCACCACCAGTACCGGTGCCAGACCGCATGCCCCCAAGCATCGGACGGCTTCCAGCGAAAAACGGCGGTCGGGAGTGGTTTCACCTTCTTTTAAGTTAAATTCATTGGAAATGCGGGTGATTACCTCCTTGATGCCCTTGACGTAGCAGGCGGTTCCCAGGCATGCTTTAATGGTATGCCGGCCTTTGGGCTTCAGGGAAAAAAGGGAATAGAATGTTGCTACGCCAAGAACTTCGCTTCGGGGAATATTCAGACCGTAGCTGATATAATCAATGAGCAGCATCGGAAGATACCCGACAATATCCTGGCAAAGCCGCAGAACGGGAATCACGGCGCCCTCTGTTTTTAAATGGGCCGCAATGACCTCGTCAATTTTTGAAACCATTTCAGGGGAGATATCCGGGTGGTGTAACTGCGCAGGGGTCGGCATTATGGTCCTCCCTTTTACAATTTTGATGGCTTCGAAAAAAGTTCAAATTCTGTGTTGCACTGTCTTCGTCATTGCGAAGCAGACAAACGTCGCCTCATTCCTCAGAATTTGTGCGCCTGGCCAATTCTTAGAAAATGGTGAAACTTTTTTCTTTGCCATCAGAACTTTATTTTTTAAAGATAAGCGTCAGAAATGACTTCAGTAACTATCTCAGGATAAAGCGAAAATGTCAATATCGGTATAAAGACCGCCATGCATTCAAGCGCCTGAATTGTTGCGGCTGCGGCTTACTTATTATCCTTGTTTAGCCGGTTGATGCCGTCATTGGGACCTAGGAGGATGAGGATATCGCTGTCTTTGATAACAAACCCGGCTTTGGGGATCATCAGTATCTGTTCGGGAACCAGCGCCTTGATGGCAATCACCTGGGTTCCGTAACGATTGATAAGGTCCAGATTCTGGAGGGTTTTGCCGATAAATTTATTCGGAGGCGCCCATTCGATGATGCTGTAATTGTCCAGGAATGGAAGATAATCCAGTATATTCGGATTGTTAAGTCGTTCGCCCAGCGAAATGGCCGTGTCTTTTTCAGGGAAAATAATTTTGGTGGCGCCGACATTGTAGAGAATCCGGCTGTGGGGCTCCGAGATTGCCTTGGCGATGATCTGCTTGACGCCGATATCTTTTATATTCAGTGTGGTTAATATCGAGGACTCCATGTGGGAGCCTATGCATATGACGGCTGCATCCATGTCTTTGATGCCGAGCTGCTCCAGGGTTTTTTTCTCCGTGGAATCGGCAATGACCGCCTGGCTGACCATGTCCTTAATCGCCTGGACCGGTTTGGGATTGATATCGATGGCCAGCACTTCATGGCCTTTTTCATAGAGTGATGTGGCCAGGTAATATCCAAAGTTTCCGAGTCCGATGATGACAAATTGTTTCATGCGTTACCTCATCCAATCATGATGCTTTCTTCCGCGAATTGATACGTTGAAAATGTCGTTCGGGTGACGGCGATGGCAATAACCAGGGGGCCCAGTCGCCCGATGAACATAATAAAGGTGATGATAAGTTTTCCCGCCGCGGTCAATGCCGGGGTGATGCCGGTCGACAGTCCCACTGTACCGAATGCGCTGATGACCTCGAAACTGATTTCAAGAAACTTTCCGCGGCTGTCGATGTGCGAGACATCACCGAGTTCTGATATATTCAGCAGAAAGATCCCCAGAAAAACGATTCCCAGGGAGATTAAAACAATGCTGGTGGCTTTGCCGACGCTTGAATCAGAAATTTTCCGGTTAAACAGGTGGGGATAAGCGCTTCCTTTTAATCGCGAAAGCCCCAGGGTTAACAGTGTGGCCGCGGTCGTTGTCTTGATGCCGCCGCCGCAGGATCCCGGAGACGCGCCGATAAACATGAAAATCATCAGGGCAAACAGGGTTACATTGGTCATGGATCCGATGGGCAGAGAATTAAAGCCAGCGGTTCTCGCGTTCACCGCATGGAAAAAAGAGGCGATGACCCGCCCCGGGATGGAAAGCGATGACAGGGTGTTGTGCCATTCCATCAGGCAGATGAACACTGTGCTGGACACCAGGAGAAAACCGGTGGTGGACAGTACAATTTTGGTGTGGAGCGTCAGCCGCGGCCATGTTCGCCGATGAAACGGGAACTGTTCTTTGAGTTCAATGAGAACGGGAAACCCGATGCCGCCGAATATAATTAAAAAACAGAAGATCAGGTTCAGGGGAATATTTTCCCGGTAACGCGTCAGGCTGTCGGGCAGGGTTGAGAAACCGGCATTGCAGAATGCGCTGACCGAATGGAAAACGGACAGTTTTAAGGATTCTAAAATTCCATGTTCGGGATGAAAGCACAAAAACATCATGAGACTGCCGACACCTTCAATCACAAGGGTTGAGAGAATGATCGCCCAAAGCATTTGCGAAAGGTTGAATTTCCGGTTGTGGATAAATGTGTCCTGGATAATGGCGCGGCCGGCCAGATTGGAACGTTTTTTCAGCATAAATATGATAACGGTGGAGATGGTCATGATGCCCAGGCCGCCGGCCTGAATGAGCGCAAGAATAATCCATTGTCCCAGGGAGCTGTATGTGGATCCGGTATCCACTACAGTCAGGCCGGTCACGCAGACAGCTGACGCGGAAGTGAACATTGCATCGATAAGGCTGATGGGGGTGTTTGCGGCCTGGGGCAGCATTAAGAGAAAGGTGCCGGTCAGAATCAGCAGGGCAAAAGAAACAATTGTAAACCGGGCAGGGGTATGAATCAGCGGTTTCAAAAGTTTGTTTAACAGATCGGGCATCATATTTTCAAGTAAGGATTCGTGTGAAACGTTGTG
>JAHECJ010000147.1 GCA_024641805.1 Desulfococcus sp. | reverse complement strand
GACGGGACGTAGCTTCATCCAATGCTTTCATAAATTGGGTACGGTCTTCCGTTGCCGTATTGATGCCGGTAACGGTCTGGTTGAATTCGGCGATCGTTTCGTGCACCTGCGGCACCTTGACAGCGTTTAAATCCACAAATGCATTGTGCTCGAAACCGACCAGCCAGGATATGGTCGTGGTGACGACAACGGCAACAAGCACGTTGGGGATGCGCGGATTGATGTATTTTAAGACGTACATGATGCCAAAAGCCAGAGCTCCCATAAACAGGGTCGGCCAGTGAGTGTATTGGACGGCTGCCGTGCATACCCGATAAATCGTTTCATAGTGGTGGGCTGCATTGTCCACGGAAACACCGAACATCTTTGACAGCTGGGAAGACGCGATGATAATGGCAGCCGCGTTAGTAAAACCATTGACCACCGGATGGGAAAGAAAGTTGACCACCACGCCGAGTCTCAGAATGCCTAAGGAAAACTGGAAGACACCGACCATCAGCGCCAGCAGGATGGCGTAGGCAATATATCCCTCGCTGCCGGCGGTGGCCAGGGGACCCAGGGATGCCGCCGTCATAAGAGAGACAACGGCAACAGGTCCGGTTGCCAGCTGGCGGCTGGAACCGAACAGAGAGGCGACAAGGGGCGGAAGAAACGAGGCATACAGCCCGTAATAGGAAGGCATGCCGGCCAGCTGGGCATAGGCCATGGACTGGGGAATCAGGACCAGGGCGACCGTGAGACCGGACAGCGAATCAATTTTCAGTTTTTCAAAGCTGTAGTCCTTCAGCCATTCGATAAAGGGAAAAAACGTTTTGATCATTGAAAATACCACCTATATTTTTTGATTTCGGTTGGCCGCCATTCGCCGAATGGTGGCGATCAGTTCATTATAAAGTGCACCGGCATCATATAAATCACAGTTTTTGAATCTGACAATGCCGTCTACGGTAGATAGCATGAGCAGCGCAGTTTTGCGCGGCGACAGTTTGCCGATGGATCCATCGGCCTGTCCCTGAACCAGGGCTTTTTCAAATATGTCTACAAAGCAGTTATAGATATCTTCCAGGGAATGCCGGCAGGCATTGTTCTCCTTGGCCAGTTTGTAGGGATAGTACCGGTGGAGCAAAAGAAACCATTCGGCTTTGTTCCCGGCCAGATAAAGATAAAAAGAAACCGTTCCTTCCAGCATTTCCAGTCCGTTGGCGAATTTTTTTTCACCGAAATAATGGGAAAACTCATCAAGGATTCCGTCTTTGACGCTGCTCAGTACGGACAAAAAAAGCTCTTCCTTGCTTTTAAAATGATAAAAAATCGTGGCGCTGGCCGCGCCGGTCATATGGGCGAGTTCCGCCATGGAAGTGTCTTTAAAGCCATTGGTGGCAAAAAGGAGTGTGGCGGCTTTCAGTATATCTTCTTTTTTTGACATGGTGAGTGGGGCATTCCTTATTGCTCGCTGCAGCGAAGCAATATTTAAAATAGGGTCGTTATATTTCAAATATCTCGTTCTATATATCCCTGGATATGCGGCAGCAGATTACCGGTAAAAACTAACTGATCAGTCAGTTAGGCTGACTGATCGATCAGTTGTATTGTATGCCCCATTTTCTGTCAAGCGATTTTTTAAAGCCGGAAAACTCGTTTCTAAGGGAAATCGGTTGCGAAAGCCTGCGGGATAGAATCAAAATTTTATTTAAAAATAAGGTTGTTACATTTTAGGATGACTGTTGTTTGTATCCGGCCGGTATTCAAACAACAGGACCTTCAGAGGCGTCCGGGTTGAAATCGTCAATTGATTTTAAATGGAATTTTTAGCGTGTAAATAATTTTTCTTTTGCATGATCCGTTGTTTTATGAATAATTAGGGTCAATATTAATTAGTTTTAATAATAAATTTGGAGATAATATTAGCATGGGTGGATTTTTCGGGTGCGTATCCAAGCAGGATTGTACGCAGGATGTATTTTATGGGACGGATTACCATTCTCATCTGGGGACCAAACGGGGCGGCCTGGCCATCAGCAATCGGGATGGAATTAAAAAAACCATTAAAAATATTGAAAATAGTTATTTCAGGACAAAGCTGGAACCCGAACTTTCAAATCTTGCCGGTAAAAAAGGAATCGGAGTAATTAGTGATACTGATTCCCAGCCGTTAATTATCGGCTCGCATTTGGGAACATTCGGGATTGCCACGGTGGGTAAAATTAATAACCTGCCGGAAATTGCGCAAAAGGCCTTTGATCAGAAAATTAATTTTTCAGAATCCGGGGAAAACCAGATTAATCCCACTGAACTGGTCGCCATGCTGATCAGCCGGGGGAGTTCGTTTGAGGAAGGTATCGCAAAGGCCCAGGAGGCCATTTCCGGTTCCTGCTCTATCCTTCTGCTCACGAACAAGGGCATTTACGCAGCCCGGGACAAGCTGGGCAGAACCCCCATTGCCATCGGGAAGAAAGAAGATGCCTATGCGGCAAGTTTCGAAACCTGTGCGTTTTTTAACCTGGGATACCGGGTTGAAAAATATCTCGGCCCGGGGGAAATTGTTTTTTTCGATGCCGACGGGTATGAGCAGTTGAAAAAACCGGGTGAAGAGATGCAGGTGTGTTCCTTTTTGTGGGTATACTATGGCTACCCGGCATCCGGTTATGAAAAGATTAATGTCGAAGAGGTGCGGTATCGGTGCGGAAGCGCCCTTGCCAGAAATGACGCGGTGGAAGTGGACATGGTTTCAGGGATTCCGGATTCCGGGATCGGCCATGCCTTAGGTTATGCGAATGAAAGAAAGGTGTCGTATTGTCGGCCGTTTGTGAAATACACGCCTACCTGGCCGAGAAGTTTTATGCCTCAGGATCAGCGAACCCGGGACCTGGTGGCCCGGATGAAACTCATTCCCGTCCAGGCGCTCATAGACGGGAAACGGCTGTTATTCTGTGATGATTCCATCGTCCGGGGAACCCAGCTGAAAGACAATATCCAGATATTGTTTGATGCCGGTGCCAAAGAAGTCCATATGCGGACCGCATGCCCCTCCTTGATTTTTCCGTGTGAATTTTTGAATTTCTCAACATCGCGTTCCACCCTGGATCTGATCGGGAGAAAAGTAATCCATGAAATCGAGGGGTCGGACTTTCAGAATATAGAAAAATATGCAATTTCCGGCTCTGCAGAAAAACATGCCATGGTGGATCGTATCCGTGCCCGGCTAAAAATGACCTCCTTGAAATACCAGACTCTTGAGGATCTGGTGGAGGCCATCGGTCTGCCCAAGGAGAAGCTCTGTACCCACTGCTGGGACGGGACCAGCCATTTTTAATGACAAAGCTAAAACCGCAGCTGCTTCGTTGCACTTCATCCGTCAGTAATTCAACGTACATAAAGTACGCCTCATTTCTGACGGATTTGTGCGCCTTGCATATGACACTTTTATCATTGCCATCAAAATTTCCACTTATTCTATATCACGCAATCATTTCCGGAAGACATACTGATAAAATCAATCAATCTATCACGATAACAAATAGACAAAGGAGAAGACATGCCCAGGTTAGATGATATTAGAAAGGTAATGATCATCGGGTCCGGCCCGATTATTATCGGACAGGCCTGCGAATTTGATTACTCGGGAACGCAGGCGTGTAAAGCGCTGCGTTCTTTGGGATATGAAATCGTGCTGGTGAATTCCAATCCGGCAACCATCATGACCGACCCGGGCATGGCGGATGTAACCTATATCGAACCACTGAATCTGCAGACCATGACGTGGATCATTGAAAAAGAGCGCCCGGATGCGCTGCTGCCGAATCTGGGCGGTCAGTCCGCCCTGAACCTGACCTCCGAACTGGCCCAAACCGGGGTACTGGAAAAGTACGGCGTCAAAATTATCGGGGTGAACCTGGGCGCGATTGAACGGGGGGAGGACCGGACGGCCTTCAAGGAAACCATGAACAAAATCGGTATTGAAATGCCGAGAAGCCAGGCGGTCAATAAGCTGGAGGATGCCGAAAAGGTCGCTGAATCCCTGGGGTATCCGGTGGTTATCCGGCCCGCCTATACCATGGGGGGCACCGGCGGCGGTCTGGTTTATAACATTGAAGAGTTAAGAACCATTGCCGCCCGTGGACTGGCCGCAAGCCTCGTACATCAAATATTGGTGGAAGAATCGGTGCTCGGATGGGAGGAACTGGAACTGGAAGTGGTTCGCGACGCCAAAAACCAGATGATCACCGTGTGTTTCATCGAAAACGTGGATGCCATGGGGGTGCACACCGGCGATTCTTACTGCACCGCCCCCATGCTGACCATATCAAAGGAACTGCAGAAACGCCTCCAGGATTACTCGTATGCCATTGTGGAAGCCATCGAGGTCATCGGCGGCACGAATGTTCAGTTCGCCCATGATCCGAAAACCGGCCGCGTGGTGGTCATAGAAATCAATCCCCGGACATCCCGCTCCTCGGCACTGGCATCCAAGGCCACGGGGTTCCCCATTGCCATGGTGTCCTCGCTGCTCGCCGGCGGGCTGACCATGGACGAGATCCCGTACTGGCGGGACGGAACCCTTGAGAAATATACGCCTTCCGGAGAATATGTGGTTGTAAAATTCGCCCGGTGGGCCTTTGAAAAATTTGAGGGGGTGGAAGACAGGCTCGGAACGCAGATGCGCGCCGTCGGAGAGGTCATGAGCATCGGCAAGAATTACAAGGAAGCATTTCAGAAGGCTATCCGCTCTCTGGAAAACGGCCGGTACGGGCTGGGATTTGCAAAGAATTTTAATAAAAAATCCCTGGATGAATTGATGACACTAGTGAGCACGCCGACCAGCGAGCGGCAGTTCATCATGTACGAAGCCTTGCGAAAAGGGGCGGATATTGAGCAGTTGCACGAATTAACCCATATCAAGGCATGGTTTATCGAGCAGATGAAAGAGCTGGTGCTCCTTGAAGAGAAGATTCTGGAATACAAGGGGAATCTGCCCCCGGATGCGCTGCTGATCCAGGCGAAAAAAGACGGATTCGCAGACAAATACCTGGCCAAGATTCTGGGCGTCCCTGAAAAGGAAATCCGCGACAGGCGAAAGTCCCTGGGAGTGAATGAAGCATGGGAACCGGTGCCGGTCAGCGGCGTGGAAGATGCCGCGTATTATTATTCCACCTACAATGCATCGGACAAGGTGGGCGTCAGCGATAACCGGAAAATTATGGTTCTCGGCGGCGGACCGAACCGGATCGGGCAGGGGATTGAATTCGATTATTGCTGCGTTCATGCGGCATTCGCCATCCGGGACGCAGGGCTCGAATCCATCATGGTCAACTGTAATCCGGAAACCGTTTCCACCGATTATGACACATCCGATAAGCTGTATTTTGAACCTTTGACGGTGGAAGATGTTCTGAGCATCTACGAAAAGGAAAAACCGGAAGGGGTGATTGTTCAGTTTGGCGGCCAGACGCCGCTGAACATTGCCAAAGAGCTGGAGGAAGCAGGGGTCAGAATTTTAGGTACATGCCCGGATACCATCGACCTGGCGGAAGACCGGGACCGCTTCCGGCAGGTAATGCGTAAGCTGGGTATTCCCCAGCCGGAATCGGGAATGGCGCATTCGGAAGAACAGGCCCTGGAAGTGGCCGCGCGGATAGGATATCCGTTGATGGTCCGCCCGTCATATGTGTTGGGCGGCCGCGCCATGATGGTGGTATCGGACGAAGCCATGCTGAAATATTACATGGCGGCCGCCGTGGACGTGTCTCCGGAACGACCGATCCTGATTGACAGGTTCCTGCAGAATGCCATCGAGGCGGAAGCGGATGCGATTGCGGACGGAACCGATGCATTTGTACCGGCGGTGATGGAGCACATTGAATTGGCCGGGGTGCATTCCGGTGACTCGGCCTGCGTGATTCCCCCGGTCAGCATTCCGGTCAAACATATTGAAACTATCAATGAATACACCAAAAAGATCGCCATCGAGCTGGGGGTTGTGGGGTTGATGAATATCCAGTACGCGATTGCCGATGATACGGTCTATATTTTGGAGGCCAATCCCCGGGCATCCAGGACAGTGCCTCTGGTATCCAAGGTCTGCAATATCTCCATGGCCAGTATTGCCACACAGATCATGCTGGGCAAAAAACTGGCCGAGTTTGAT
>JAHECJ010000146.1 GCA_024641805.1 Desulfococcus sp. | reverse complement strand
AACGCTCGAATCCGGTCAGCGTCCCATTTGCCATCGCCATTTTCAGCCATCACCTTCAGCCAGGCATGGGCCACGGTTCCCACATGCCGGGCGGTCTCCCCGGCCCAGTCAAACTCCGGTATTTCGGAGGTCTCTTTGCTTTCCAACGGCTGATCGACGCCCGCCATCCAATTCACATCCGCGGGTACTTCCGGCAATTGCCAGGTTTCGGCAAGTCGGCGGATATACGGCACCACCACCGGTTCGGCGGATTCATCATCTGCCTCATCCGTATCCGGGGCGGGTTTGTTTTTGTCATGATGGATCACCTGGTTCATCTTGTAGAAAATTTCATCCACTGCCGGCCACAAGGCGTTCAACAAGGTTTTTACGGCTGGTTTTTTCACCTCAAATTCTTTAGAAGAAATGTTCACCCCACCCATCAGGTGAAGAAATTTTTTCGCCCGGGTGGCAGCCACATACAGCAGGCGCGCATCTTCATAAGCGCGCTTTTCATCGTGGATTTTACGGATGTATTGGTAAATTTTATTGTTGTCCGCTCCGGTCTCACTGATCGGCGCAAGCAGCAAATCTTTTTTATGGTCGCATGCCCGCTCCAGCCAGAGCAGAAGCTGGGATGCGGCCGCCGGCGGCCGGCGTTCCAGACCGGGAATGATCACCGTGTCAAATTCCAGCCCCTTGGCCTTGTGGATGGTCATGATCTGCAGCCTGCTGTCTGCCGCTGCATCCGGACGCGCAAACAAAGATGATACCATCTCTTCTACTGCTGAAAAATCGCTTGGCACATCATTTCCCGTTTGCTGTTCCAGCAAATCAAAAAATACGCCCGCGTCTTCGAGTTCGGAAGTTTCAAACACGCAGGCCGGCCCGCCCAGGGATATCCAGACGCCTTCCACCAGGTTCCGGAAAGGTTTCCGAAGCCGGTTTTCCATTGCCGGAAGCAGAATGCCGCAGACACGTTTCAGCCGCTGCTGTCCGTCCGGGCTCAGGCCTTCCAACCGGTCTGAAGATTGCATCAGCGCCATCACCGTCCGGCCGGGCGCGCCGTCCACCAGCGCGTGCAGGTCGTCCAGCGTCATTCCGCACCACGGGGCCCGCAATACCGCCATCCAGGCAATCCGGTCCGCCGGATGCGACAGCGCCCGGGCAAGGGATATCAGATCCGTGATTCCCTGCCGGTTCTGCAGGGAATCGATTTCCACGGCCTGGAACCTTTCGCCTGAACTTTTTAACGCTGACACGATGCCTTCCAGGTGAGAACGGCCCCTCACCAGGATGGCAATGGTGCCGTCAGGGTCCTTTTTCCTTGCATTTTTAACACAATTTACCACCGTCTCTGCTTCTTTTTCCCGGTCTGCCGGCAAAAAAGGATGTATCTGAACCGCCGGTTCGTCCGACTGCGGGTGAAATGCCGAAGAAGGGGAATAGGCCACCCGGCCGGTGGTGATATCCACCGTGTCGGGCATGACGAGGGGAAAGCACTCGTTCACCCAGTCAATAATCCCTTTTTGCGACCGGAAATTCACCGACAAGGTCAGCGGCGTCAATTCCACCTGGGTCAGCCCGTTTTCCCAGGCATTTAAAAACAACCCCACTTCCGCCTCGCGGAACGCATAGATGGACTGCATGGGATCGCCCACGGCAAAAACCGTGCGCCCATCCCCTGGCGTCCATCCGCCGGTCAGGCGTTCGACGAGTTCATATTGCGAAAAACTGGTGTCCTGAAACTCGTCCATTAGAATATGGCTGATCCGGTAATCCAAAGACAGCGACAGGTCCGTGGGGTTTTCCGGTGCTCCGAGCGCCCTGGACGCCCGGAGCCCGATTTCCGCAAAATCCACTGCACCGGCCGCCTGAAACACCAGTTCCAGGTGCGCCACAGCCACTTTCAAAATTTCAAACAAAGCCTGCATGATATGCCACTGGTCATCGGTATAAACCGGATCCGGCAGCATGCGCACCCGGCTTAATGCTTCGGCCGCCGCATCTTCTCCTTCAAGTGTCTGGAGATAATCCAAAAATGTATCTTTCGCATCCTGCAGTTCCTGCTTTAACACGCTGTTGTTTTTTGCACTGCTTGGTGCGGGAAACCCGATATTTTTGGTCGCGGTTTTCCGCCACTCGCCTTTCCCGGTAAGCAAAAATTCCGCCAGCCCCAGCCATTTGTCAACATCCGCAGTTGAACATTCCGGCAGATCGGTTAAATTTTCACAGCCGAAGATCAGGGAATCAGCCCCGTCTTTTTTTAGGTTTTTGACCGCAAATCCTAATGATGAAAAAAGTATTTCCCGGCCCGGCCCGGGAAATTTATCTTTCAGATCTTTCAAGGCATCTTCAATCACGCCGGTCAGGGCCTGCTCAAGCAGCGCGCGCAGACCGACAACATCAGACGTATCCTCCATATGCCGCAGCCATTGGTCTCTTTTGGCCAGCATGCCGGCCACCAGGGACTCTATCTTTGCCAGATGGTTGTCCAGATGCCGGACCAGGGATTCGATGGCCGGACTCCACCTGGAACCACTCTCCAGGTCGGCCACCGTATTTCGTGCTGCTTCGCGGTACAGCGCATCCGGACGGTCGGTAATTTCCGGCTGTGCACCGAAGCGGGACAAATACGGCATCTGCCGGGTCAGGCCCGCGCAAAGGGAATCAATGGTCTGGATTTTCAGGCGCGAGGGGTTTTTTGATATCTGCCATTCAAACCGGTCATCCTGCGCCAGTGCGTTTTTTGCCAGTTCCCAGGTTTTCCGGATGTGGGGCTCCGCCGGCATGGCACTGTCTTTTCCGCGCTCCAGCGCTTCGAGAACCCGGCTGCGCATCTCCGCGGCTGCCTTCCGGGTGAAGGTGATTGCGATAATCTCTTCGGGGGCTGCCACCGTTCCCAACAGTTTCAGGTACCGCTGGATCAGCAGTTCGGTTTTGCCGGAGCCTGCCGGGGCCTGGACGATGAAGGAACGGGCGGGGTCGAGGGCGGCTTCGCGCTCTGCAGCATCAGCGATGGGTTTCACATTTTTATTCATTGCTTCAAAATTCTGTGAGAACTTTTTATGGTTTTTATTTTGAGTGTTGATCTTAGTATATCAGGTGTCAGGTGTCGGGACAGCTCTTACCACCTCTGACACCTGAACACTGAAACCTTTATAACTCCCGATATAGAATTTATTTTTCGATGTCCTTTAATAATCCGTTAATGCTTTTGTGCCATTAAAAACGCAGCCTCCCCGATCCGGCACATGGGCCCGAAATCGCAATACCGGCAGCTGGTATTCACCGACACCGGCGCAACCCTGGCAATCCCCTGCCGGACTTCCCCGGCCAGAAATTCAATTTTGCCTTTCCAGACACCAATGACATCTTTCAGCGACGGATAATTTTCCATGGGACTTTTTTTATCCCCCGGACCCGCGGTACCGGGAATGAGTTGTGCATCTTCCACCACCCCGAGGTATGCGACATTCCCTTTTTTAAGCCGGGCAAAAACCACGCCCGCCACTTCTTTTTCGACCGCAAAGCTATAGAGCGGCAGCTGGGGTTCGGCAATGCGGTCGGTAAACCAGTCGGCAACTTTCGGCTCCCCGGTTTTATAATCCACAATCACCAGCCGTCCGTCATCAAGCTCGTCAATCCGGTCGGCAAAAGTGTTGAGTTCAATATCGGCAATCGTGCATACCAGTTTTTCCTCCCGCCCGCTCACGGTAAAAGGCGTGCGTTGTAAATCAACCGCCAAAAACTCCAGCAACAGGGACTTCAGGCGCTCTTTTTCCAGTTCCGTAAACCGCCGGGTAAACGTGCGGGGATGATTTTTCGCCATGGCGGACACCGCACGAACAACCGCGTGAGTGACTGTGCCGGACAACTCCTCATCGGATAATTTTTTCAGCGCATCCAGGGTTTTAACCTCTTCCCAAAACAATTCCAGCGCGTTATGAACCAGGCTCCCCCGTTCCCGGGCATTCAAACCGGATTCCGGTACTTCAAGGGGTTTTGCCTGGAGCCGGTATGCGGAAAATGCGCTGAAGGGGCAAGCGGCCTGGGCTTTTAAAAGGCCGGTGCCGCCGCTGATATGGGACTTTGCACCCGCTGCCGGGCCTTGCTGATCCGTAATTTTTTCAAATGCAGCGGTACTTTCCATCTGCGCCCACCAGTTTGCAACTCCCGGATCCATGGCAACCTCCTCAATATCCGTGATAAGCGGGCTGGGGAACAATGCGGTGTCCCCGTCCGTTAACGGATAACTGACCGTCACCTGGCCTGCGCTTGCAAACAGTCGCCGGGTGATCTCTCCGGCATAGGCCAGTTCCCGTTCCGGCGACGCGTGGGGGACGTTGTATTTTTTCTGGATCCGGACCGGCAGAAACGGATTGGGTCTGGGTGACGGCGGCCAGTTTTCCGCATCCAGCCGCATGATCCACAGTTGGTCGAATCGCTCGCCCACTGCTTCCAGCATTCCCATAATCTGCACAGGCAACTCTTCGGTTTCCGGCTGAAAGTTTTTTGTGCTTATGTTCCGGGTTAACAGACGGACAGCCGAATGGATGTCCAGCTTATCAGACACTTGATCATAGGAAGAAAACGCCTGAAGGACCTCATTCCATGCATTAACGGTCTGGAATTCATCGCTGTTCAACTTTCTCCCGTTGGGCCACCCCATGGCATCCAGCAAATTTAAAAAACCCCGGACCCAGCCGGACGGCGGCTGTTTTTTGGGTATTTCGCCAACCGCGTTTTTAAATTTCTCCAGACATTTGTTTAGTTGAGGGCAAAAAACACCCGGATGCCGGTCTTTGTCCTGATGCTCGCCGGAAAAATAAGTCATGTCAGAAACGGAAAGCACGGTTTCACCGTTTTCCCGGATGCGGGCGTCCAGCATGGCCCGGCGGGAAAATTCCGTGTCCGCTCCGCCAATAAACGGGGATCGCAGCAGCCGGCTGTATTCATCCACGGAAAGGGATCGGCACGCAAAATTTAAAATCATGAGGGCTGTGCTGATCACCGGATAATCAGCCAGCGGTTGGCCCAGTGAAATATTATAGGCCCGGTTTCCGGGGATTTGAGGGGAAAGGACCAGGGACGGATGAAATACATCATCAAAGATACGGACCAGATCCGGACGCAGCGCGTTTAGATCCCGGACGACAATGCCGATTCGGCCCAGCGGATTTTCCTCCAGCCGGACCCTGGCCCATCGGGCGGCGGCTTTGATTTCCGTTTCCGTATCGGCCCGCCCGAACCGGCGGACCTGGGATGACATTTCCGTGCCTGCCAGGTCAAAGATTTGGCAGCCGAGATCTTCCAATGTCCTTGCCAGCAGAACCTGTAGCGGGGACAATTCATCAAATCCTGACAGGATCACCTGCCGGGGGACGGGTATGCTTCCTGATTTGAACAATTGTATCACGGTATCCGCCCGTCCGGCGGTATTGAGCCAGTTATTATCTCGACACTGCTTTTCAAAGGTCTCCGCCCAGCCCAAAAACATGCGTGTATCTTCCGGCGGGACCTGTGCCAATTCATGCACCGGCAGCCGCCATGCTTTGCATATCTCCCACGCCTGTGCCGCGGTTTGGGCGGTTTCGGGAATCCGCAGCAGCGCATTGCCGGATTCGGAGGATTGAATGACCTGCTCCCAGAGAAATTGTTCCTGCGCCTGGGAAAGCAGAAGCGAACGCCTGCCGGCAGAATCCTGGTTTATTGAACGCATTGACTGATCGTAGAGGCGTTCAAGCCAGGCGGAATAAGGCAAAATATCCGGTGTTTCCCACACGGTTTTACCGGCATCGATCTGGTGCCGGTTAAAGCGGGTGGTCAGGTACCGCGCCAGGCGGATGTTGACCGTAACCAATACGGCTTTGTTTTCAAGGAGTTCATGGAGTTGCACTTCCGGAATCTTTTTCACTGCTGTCATGAGTTTTGTGCCCTATCCCTGAAAATCTGTCACAAACCAGAGGTTATTTCACGTGTCGCGGTTTCAGTGTTCAGTGTTCAGAATTTTCATTTCTGACACCTGACACCTGACACCTGACACCTGACACCTGACACCTGACACCTGACACCTGACACCTGACACCTAAAAAACAGTACCCGTCATCAATGATAAACAGCAAGTACTTATCACATAATTTCAACTATTTTCTAATAGTTTTGAAATAAATT
>JAHECJ010000145.1 GCA_024641805.1 Desulfococcus sp. | reverse complement strand
CATTTATTTTTTTCAGGGGATTGCGATCATATCGTTTTATTTTGAAAAAAAGAAAATTCCGTTGGCGATCAGGGCGTTACTATACGGCACCATCATCATTCAGCAGATATTTATTCTTGCAATTGCCGGGGTCGGATTCTTTGACGTCTGGCTGAACTTCAGACAACTGGGAAATAACAACAAACAGATTCCTCTTTCTTCATAATTTTTATAACAAAAACTTATGGCTTTTATGCTTGTGGAGATTAAAAAATGAAAGTAATACTAAAAGAAACGATAGAGCCATTGGGGATCATCGGCTCAGAAGTTGATGTCAAAAATGGATTTGCACGCAATTATCTTATCCCTCAGGGAAAAGCGGTTTTTGCAACCCCGCAGAACAGAAATATCCTTGCCCAGGAAAAGGCAAAGCTGGATCTTCAAATCGCTAAAGAACGAGCGACTGCAGAAGAAATGGCCAAAAAACTTGAAGGGGTTGTCTGTAAGATCACCGCAAAAGTTGCCGATGATACCCGTTTATATGGTTCGGTAACAATCCGTGAGATCATGGATGCCCTTACCGCTCAAAATATCGATGTGCAAAAACGGATGATTCTTTTAAAAGAACCGATTAAAGATATCGGTTCATACAAAGTCCCCATCCGGATATATAAAGGTATTAAGCCGGAAATCACCGTTGTGATCGAAGCGGAGTAACAAAAAACTCCCGCGTTTCCAAAAAGAATCAAAGCGGAGCCGGCCACCCGATCCATCAGGAGATTGCATCGGTTTTCCGGAGTTGTTGGTGTTGCCCCCTGGCTTTGATCAGAGAAGGATCCGCCGCAACTCGCTTAACAGTGATAAAAGAATGCTATACTTTCGGCAGCGTAAATTATTTCAATAAATACTTTACGCTGCCGAGGCTTCATCGAACCAGCCCTTTTCCCGTACACTTTTTTTACCTTTAAAGCATTTTGACCATGAGCAAAACAAAGACACCCAAGAGCCCCCCCCCAACCGGCACGCTTCCGCCTCAAAACATTGATGCCGAGGAATCCATTATCAGCGCCATACTTCTTGATAATTACACACTACTGAATATACTCGATATACTTTCTTACGAAGACTTTTACCGGACCGCTCACCAAAAGATCTTTAAAACCATTACTGAAATGTCTCACAAGGGGGAGCCTATTGACCTGGTAACCCTGGCCAATGCATTGAAAAGCCAGAATCTGCTGGATGAAATCGGCGGCGCCGTTTATCTGGCAAAGCTGATGGATACCGCCCCTATTCCCGCCAATGCGGTTGAATACGCCAAAATAATAAGGGATAATGCCTCATTGAGAAGAATGATTCGGGCAGCCAGCGATATTTCAAACCGGTGTTTTGACAACACGGCATCAGTCGACGATGTCATCGATTTTGCCGAAAGCATCATCTTTGATATTGCGGATAATAAAAGCAAGCCGTCATACTTCCCCATCAGCAAGGCCATTGATGCGAACATCGATGCACTGGTCGAACGGCGGGGCAATAAGTCCTTGATCAGCGGCATTTCCACCGGATTTAAAAAACTCGACACATTAACCTCCGGGCTTCAGGGATCCGATCTCATTATTCTGGCAGCCCGCCCGGGAATGGGGAAAACAGCCTTTTCCCTGAATCTTGCCCGGAATATCGCTGTGGATTCCCAAATCCCGGTCCTTTTCTTCTCTCTGGAAATGTCAAAAGAACAGCTCTCCATGCGGCTTTTGTGTGCTGAAGCACGAATTGATTCTTCCACCGTAAGAAGCGGATTTTTCAGTGATGATGACTGGAACAAGCTGACGGATGCCGCGGATATTTTATCCGAAGCACAGATTTTTTTAGATGACTCCTCTGAATTGACTTCCCTCGAAAAAAATATCGGATTGATCGTTATCGATTATCTCCAGCTCATGAAACCTCGCACAGCAATGGACCGCCGTGATCTTGAAATTTCTGAAATGTCACGATCGTTAAAATCCCTGGCCAAAGAACTCAAAATTCCGATTATCGCCCTTTCCCAGCTGAACCGACGGCTGGAGGAACGGAGTGACAAGCGTCCCCAGCTCTCGGATTTAAGGGAATCAGGCGCACTGGAACAAGATGCGGACATTGTTATGTTTATCTACCGGGATGAAGTTTATAATAAAGATGAAAACAACCCGCAAAAAGGAATTGCAGAAATAATCATTGCAAAACATCGTAGCGGCCCGACAGGAATGCAGCAGCTTAAGTTTATGGATTCATTTACCCGGTTTGAGAATCTTGCTTACGGATTCGAGGCGTATGAATCAGCCGACAAACAGAACTTTAACTGACCGACCCATACAAGATTTCGTCCATTAATGAAAAGAACCGGTTAGCAATGAAAAAGCTGTTTGGAAATACCATCGGCCTGAGAGCTGCCCAGATCCACAGAATTGAGAATCTTTACCGCCATCGGATATCCCCGGAAAAAATTGTTTCCCCCCAGGTGATCGATGAACTGTGCGCTTTGTCCTTCGAAATCAGCCGTCAATTGGGTTTGCTGGTCAACCGTTCGGGAAAAATCACATCCGTGGTCATCGGCGATCATAACGGTATCATGCTTCCGGACACCAGCGACTACCGCACTCCCCCCGGTCGACTCAAAGGCCTTCGATATATACACACCCACATCAAAGACGAAGAACTGAGCAGGGATGACCTTACGGACCTCACCCTGCTGAGACTGGACCTGGTTGCCGCCATTACCGTCTCAGATACCGGGGAGGCGCACCGGATTCATCTGGCAAATATTTTTCCGAATCCATCCGCTGCGGTTCCCTACCAGATTCACCCGCCGGTTGATCCGAAAGCGCTGAATATTGACTGTTTCTCGCTGATCCAGTCCATCGAGACGGAATTGTCCCGAATCAGCGCCCTGCATGATGTTGATCCCGGCATTGAACGCGCCATACTCATCAGTGTCTCCACTTCATCCAAAATCAAAGCCGAGGCTTCGATCACCGAGCTCAAAGAACTGGCCCGATCCAGTGATATTTTTGTTGTGGATACGGTGATCCAGCATAGAAAAAAAGTGGACCCGCGGTTTCTTCTCGGCAGCGGCAAAATTGAAGAATTGAGTATTCTGGCCATGCAAAAAGGCGCGACTCTGATCATTTTTGACCAGGAACTCAACCCGTCACAAATCAAGTCCATCACCGACAAGGTAGATCTCAAGGTGATCGATCGGACCCAGTTGATCCTGGACATTTTCGCCCAGCGTGCCCGAACCAGTGACGGGAAACTGCAAGTGGAACTGGCACAGCTAAAATACATGCTGCCGCGGCTTGTTAAAAGAAACACCGCCCTGTCAAGACTCGCCGGCGGTATCGGCGGCCGTGGACCGGGGGAAACCAAGCTTGAAATTGATCGGCGGCGGATTCACGAAAGGATTGCACGTATTGAAAAAGGGCTTAAACAGGTAAAAAAGCAGCGCCATCTGGAAAAATCAAAACGAGAGAAAAAAGGGTTGCCGGTGATTTCCATTATCGGATATACCAATGCCGGAAAATCAACCCTGCTGAATACATTGACCAAAAGCCGTGTATTGGCGGAGAACCGGCTTTTTGCAACACTTGACCCGTCCAGCCGGCGCCTGAAACTCCCACAGGATTCCGAGGTCATCATCACCGACACGGTCGGGTTTATCAAAGATCTTCCCAAAGAACTCAGGGTGGCGTTTCGGGCAACCCTGGAGGAACTTGAAAGTGCGGATCTGTTGCTCCATGTTATTGACTGCAGCAACCCGGACTATCCGTCCCAAATAAATTCCGTAAATCAAATTCTTGAAGATCTGAATATCGATCGAATTCAGACGATCAATGTACTGAACAAAATGGATCTGGTCAGCGATGAAACCATAGCGGCAATTATTCGGGAAACTAAAGGCATACCGATTTCAGCCCGGAATGCCTCGACACTTCAGCCGCTGATTGATAAAATGCAGTCAATGATTCCCGTACCGGCAACTGACGTTTTTCATCATGTTGAATAAATTCGATCGGTAACGATCTGCGATCATCTGAAATGAATAATATTGACGAAATCAAAGTATTTGATATAATTAGTTTGATATGGATTTTGAAAGAATAAAAAATACCGGCGTTGGTGCAGCGTATAAAAGCGCTGAAATTATAAATAATTATTTTGGGAAATTGACGCATATTACCAAAAAAGGGCCGATCGACCTGGTCACCGAAGCGGATATTGCATCAGAAAAAAATATTATTTCCGCCATCCGCTCCCGATTTCCGGACCATGAAATTCTGGCTGAAGAAAGCGGTTTGAATAAAAACGGAGATTCAGCCTGTCAATGGATTATCGACCCCCTGGACGGCACAACGAATTTTGCCCATCAGATCCCGATTTTTGCCATATCCATTGCTTTTTCAGCGGGAGACGAAATAATGGTTGGCATTGTGCTTCACCCGGTGACTGGAGAACTTTTTACCGCGGTTCGCGGACAGGGCGCCGCTTTAAACGGTAAACCCATCCGGGTCTCTGCCGAAAAAAATCTGTCCGAAAGTCTGCTGGTCACAGGATTTCCCTATGATGTAAAAGAGATGATCGACCCGGTCATGATGCGGTTCAAACAATGTGTTCAGGCGGCCCGGGGAATCCGTCGCCTGGGTTCAGCCGCGCTTGATTTATGCTCTGTTGCCTGCGGGAGATTTGAAGGATTCTGGGAGGAAAACCTAAAACCCTGGGACACGGCTGCCGGATGGATCATTGCCGAAGAAGCTGGCGCTATGGTTACTGATTTTTCAGGAGCCCCTTATTCACTATACACCAAAGAAATACTGGCAACCAACCGCCATATACATAATGATATGAAGTTAACTCTGGAGATATAAAATTTTAATTATGCGTGAATCGATAAAAGCCAAACTCGTTGATAACTATCTTGAATGTTTCGGCGATCTTAACTTAAAGGATCCTATCTGCCGCAAACACTGCGCATTACGTCTAAAATGCGCTATTGAGCAGATAGAGCAGAACCGGCTGGTGCAGCTTGAAGACCTGATCAACGTTCAGGAGATCCCTCTAAAAATACAGTAAATTTTTTAAGGTAGCAGGTAAAAGGCTGATGGGGAAAAGGCAGGGCCAGAAACATCCATTTTTCTTCGTGTGAAACGCGGTCATATATTAGTGGAAAACAGCTAACGTGTCTCAAGTCCAGGCCTTAGCCTTGAACCTTATAGCTAAATCCCTGTTTAAACGAGCATCTTCCCGGGATTCAAAATTCCCGCCGGATCAAACGCCGATTTAATTCTTCTCATTAATGCAAGCGATTCAGGAGTAATTTCCTTTGTCATGTAATCTGATTTGGTGATCCCCACACCATGCTCACCGGATATGGTGCCGCCGAGGGCAAGTGTATAATCAAATATTTCATCCACCGCCTGGTTCGCTTTGTGCAGCTGAGCTGCCACCTTTTTATCCAGCATGATATTGAAATGAATGTTACCGTCACCGGCATGTCCGAAACTGACCATTGTCAGCCCGGTTTCCCGGCTTAATGCCTTTATCTTTTTTACCATCTCCGGAATTTTACTCCTGGGAACAACAATATCCTCATTGATCTTATCCGGTCCATATTTAAACAGGGCCGGGGATACCGCTTTTCGGGCTTTCCAAAGGATTTCCGCCGCCTGACGATTTTCTGCCCGTTTAATTTCCCTTGCCCCTGATTTTCGGCAAACCGACTCCACCTGATTAACCGCATGCACCACTTCACCGGAAGCACCATCGACTTCAATGATCAGTATCGCTTCAGCATCTACGGGAAGCCCGGCGTTAATATAATCCTCGGCACACCGGATGGACGCATTATCCATGAATTCTATCGATCGTGGAATAATTTTCTGGCGGATGATCTCCGAGACAGTTTCTGCGGCTGTCTCAATTTTATCATAGATCACCATGATGGTTTGAACCATATCCGGTAATGGGAGCAGGCGAAGCGTCAGCTTGGTGATGACCCCCAAAGTCCCTTCCGAGCCTACAATCAGACGCGTCAAATCATACCCGACCACGCCTTTAACGGTTTGCCCCCCGGTCTGGATGATTTCACCCGTCGGCAGAACCACTTCCAGCCCCAGGACATAATCACGCGTCACGCCATA
>JAHECJ010000144.1 GCA_024641805.1 Desulfococcus sp. | reverse complement strand
ACGGGTCCGCCTGGTTCCGGCATCCGAAATTGTGGAAGTGTTTTAGGCGGGTCTGTTTTAACCCGCGTGCTGAACATCGGAATATCTCGTTGACAAATCATATTTTAAAACAGTCAGTTACAACGTGTATTGCATTGTATTGACAGGTATTTTTCACTTTGGGTTGCGGGGGCAATAAAAATTATTGGAAAATAATTAAAAATAACTTGCTATTCCCTCACAGTATGCTAAATAAGGCTTAATCAATAAAGGCCCGCTCTTCATTGGCGGGCCAGTTTCGTTCTGAAGGAATTATCCATTTTTCAAAGTGGCATCCTGCAGTCTGGAACCATGAGAATTATTTTTAAAGGAGGATGTTACAATGGCTAATGGAACAGTAAAATGGTTTAACAGCACCAAGGGTTTCGGTTTTATTGAGCAGGAAAACGGCGGACCAGACGTGTTCGTTCATCATTCAGCGATCAATGCAACCGGTTACAAGTCACTCAATGACGGCGACCGGGTCACTTTTGACATTGAGCAGGGCCAAAAAGGTCCCGCAGCCGCGAACGTGACGGTGGTTTAATAAACCATTTTTCACAAAAAAAACTGAAGGCGTTTCATCGGATTTCGATGAAACGCCTTTTTTATTTGAGACATTAAACCTTGCCTTTACGGCCGGGTCAGCGCACGGAGTCCTTCCCGGATGATCAGCCTTCGGAGGATTCCTGCTCCGAAGATCGGGCGATGGGATTCTCCAGCGTTCCTATTTTTTCAATCTCCAGCGTCACCGTGTCCCCCGGCGAAAGCCAATGGCCGTTTTCCATGCCGCATCCGCCCGGCAGGGTGCCTGAGCCGAAAAATTCCCCGGGATACAGCTGTTCGTCCCGTGAAGCATAAGCAATGGCTTCGCCCAGAGTATAATCCATGTCTGAAGTGGACGCAGTGGCAATGGGCCGGCCGTTGATCCGCACTTTACCGGATAAATTATACAGGTACGGCAGAATTTCATCGGCGGTAACCACCGTCGTGGAAATGGCATTGATGAAATGCTTGGCCTTCACCGGGCCGAACCCGCTTCTCATTTCCGCCAGCTGAACGTCCCGGGCGGAGAAATCATTGAACACGACAAAACCGCCAATGGCATTCATGGCTTCTTTTTCAGATGCGTTTTTTAAATGCTTTACAAGAATAAAGCCAAGCTCGAGTTCATAATCGAGCGCCCGGCTGTAGGAAGGAAATGCCACCGGATGCTGATCCGTGACAAAGTTTAAATGGTTGCCCATATAATAAATGGGTTTTTTATACCATAACGGGTGGGGCCGAAATTTGGGAAATGTCTGTTTAAACAGATGTTCGTAGGCTGCGGCGATTTTATAGGATATCGGCATGAACCGGCGGGCGTAAGCCCGGCTCGCATTGATCACATGCTGTTCAAAAAGCATGAAATCCCGGTAGGATCTGGGCTGAAACGGGAGCAGGGGGGTGGTTTCGATTTCCGGCAGTTCATCATTATAGGCATCTGCCTGCGCCTGCCAGTGGTCCCGCATGGATTGCCCGGCCTGAAGAACAGCAACCATGTCCGTGAAATCCGGATTGATTTCCGGAGCGGATTGCGGATGGTTTAAGGGAGGGAGAAGTTTCAACGGGATCCAGCGGCTGCCGCTTTGGATGGCGAGAGTCGGGTCTGGATCATTTATTAATCGCAGGCGTTTGATCTTCATGTCCGTCTTCCTTTTATCTTCCGGCTTCCCTGTCCGTTATTTCAGTTTTGCCGCAATGGCCACCCACTCCTCCCGGATCTGTATATCTACAATTTCAAAACCCCGGGTCCGCAGTTTATCTTCCACCATTGCCCGTTTTGATTCTATGATTCCGGAGCAGATGAAAATGGCGTTATTTTGCAGCACATGATGGATGTCGTCAAGCAGGTGAACAATTATTTCAGAAAGGATGTTTGCGGTCACCAGCGAAAACCGGCCGGTCACGTTGCTTGCCAGATCCCCAGTCTTTACCTCGAATTTTTCCGGAGCAATATGGTTCTTTAAAAGGTTTTGCCGGGCCACCGAAACCGCCACTTCATCGTTATCGATGCCTGTCATGGCGCGTGCGCCGAGTTTCGCCGCGGTAATCATGAGGATCCCGGATCCGGTTCCAATATCTAAAAAGGTGTCTCCCGGCTGAATGAGTTTTTCTATCAGGGCAATGCACAAGCGGGTCGTGGGATGCGTCCCGGTGCCGAAAGCCATGCCCGGATCAATTTTGATCACTATTTCATCCGGTTTTGCGGCATAGTCCCGCCAGGAAGGATTGATGACAATAGTGTCCGTGATTTTTTCCGTAAAAAAATACTGTTTCCATGATTCCGCCCAATCCTGCTCGTCAATATCATGGTATGCAATGTGACAGGTCATATCAATAGTCTGTTTCAGGCGGGACAGCTTCTCCTCCAGCATCCGGCACCGCTCGACCAGCAGCGTGTTTTTGGGGAAATACCCGATGACTGCATTGTCCCTGTGGAGAGTGATGTCATGATCCGCCCAATCAACGCCGGTGTCCGCCTCCGGGGATTCCACGATCACCCCCTGGAGCCCGAAATCATAAAATATTTCCGAAATAAGATCCGATGCAGTGGCGGTGTCTGAAGAGTCAAATAAAATTCTGGTTTCGACCCATTTCATGACTGGTCCGCCTCCCAGTCCCGGGGACGTAATACTTTTTCAAGTTCAATGAGGTTTTCTCCTTTTCCCATGGCAATGACAGTGTCACCGCTGTTGATGACCGTTTCAAAGGACGGGTTGAACAGCATGTTGCCGTCGGATTTTTTAATGGCAATAATAATCAGGTTGAATTTCTGACGGATTCCGGAATCCTTGAGCATGATATTCACCAGGGGGGAGGCGGGATCCACCGGAATCTCCTCCATTTGAATATCTTTCCGGTTATAGGTAAAGACAAGGTCCAAAAAGGAGGAGACCGACGGCCGGAGAACGCGCTGGGCCATGCTGACCGCACCGATATCATAGGGTGACTCCACGCGATTGGCCCCGGCGGCCAGCAGTTTGGATTTCGCCGCTTTGGCGCTGGACCGGGCAACGATAAAAATCTGGGTGTTCAGTTGTCTCGCCGTCAGTGTCAGAAACACATTGTCGATGTCGGTTGCCAGTGCGGCCACCAGCACTTTTGCATTTTTAATTCCCGCCTTTAAAAGCGTTTCTTCTTCCGACGCATCCCCGCAAACATAGAGGACGCCGTCGGACTCCATTTCAGGGATCAGGGCTTCGTCTTTTTCAATGATCACCATCTTTAAAGAAGGGTGAGCCATGAAATGTTTGCAGAGAACCCTCCCGATGCGGCCATAACCGCAGACAATGTAATGATTTTTCAGATGTTCGATTTTGCGATTCAATGTACGCCTCCCCATAATCTCCCGGATTCGGCCTTCCACCATGAACTGGACCATTGAGCTGGCGACATAAAGGAAAAAGGACACGCCGGTAAAAACCAGTCCGATGGTAAAAATCCGTCCGAATTTGCTCATTTGATGAACTTCACTGAACCCGACAGTGGTAATGGTAATGATGGTCATATAGATGGAATCAATCAGGTTCCACCCTTCGATCGTCATATAACCGACAGTGCCTATCACTAAAATAATCAGGGACAGGGCAATGGATATGAGAAGATGTTTTGTTCGTTCCATTTCAACCGTTCGTATACATAGTTCATGTAAATATCGCCACCACAATAGGGGTTATTGTGTTGAAAAACAAGGGCTTTTTGCTTTGTCCGGCAAAGTTTTGGAAGATAGGCAGATCGGGATGTTTTGAAATTGACCTATAAACTATCATTCATGAAATGAAATCAAAACCCTAAGTTCACCTTCGTCGGGTTTTTATAAAATTTTCCGAGGATAGGATGGCGCCGGAAAACAATGCTGAATTGGTGATAAAAGCTTTATGGACGTGCTATAATCGCTTGACGGAAGCCGGGTGAATTGCTAATTGTCATTACACAATGACAAACGATTCAAGAAAATATCAGCGTTTGCGTGAATCCATGGTGAAAAACCAGATCGAGGCGCGTGGGATTACCGACCCGAAAGTCCTTTCGGCAATGCGAAAGGTGCCAAGGCATCTTTTTGTCAGTGACGCACTTATGGACCAGGCATATGCGGACCATCCGCTGCCGATCGGTGAACAGCAGACCATTTCTCAGCCTTATATTGTGGCCCATATGACCCAGGCGCTCCAGCTGAATCCGGATGACCGGGTTCTGGAGATCGGCACCGGCTCCGGATATCAGGCCGCTATCCTCGCCCAGATCGTCTTCCGGGTATACACCATTGAAACCATCCGGACCCTGCATATAAAGGCCCGCAAACTGTTTGACGAATTGAAATATTCCAACATCGTCACCCGTTATGCGGACGGGACCAACGGCTGGAAAGACGAAAGCCCGTTTGATGCAATTATTATCACCGCCGGCGCTCCTGAAATACCGGTTCCCCTGGTTCAACAGCTTGGGATAGGCGGGCGGATGGTGCTGCCGGTGGGCGGCAGACTGACGCAGGAAATGATCAAATTATACAGGGATGAAGAAGGAATACACCAGGCCAAGTTGGGCGGCTGCCGGTTTGTCAAGCTGGTTGGTGAATATGGATGGGATAAAAAGTGAAGAGAAAATCAGAAGTTTCTTGGAAGGATGCCTTTTTTTACAGTCCGGGCCCCCGGTCATTAAAGAGTTCCATGCTACTGACGCTAAAAGGTCTATGCATGGGGGCTGCGGATACGGTTCCGGGAGTTTCAGGCGGAACAATTGCATTAATTACAGGTATTTATGAAGATCTGCTGTCAGCCATCAAATCGTTTGATGCAAAGGTGATCGGGAGAATTTTAAAACTTGATTTTAAAGGCGCCCTTGCCGAACTTCACATCCGGTTTTTGTTTTCACTCCTTTTAGGAATCGGTATCTCGATTCTTTCCCTTGCCCAATTAATGAATTATCTGATCCATTTTCACCCGGTGACAACATGGAGTCTCTTTTTCGGGCTGATTGCCGCATCCATTTGGGTGGTGGGGAAACAGGTGGAATGGACGTTGGGGACCGGTGTTTCATTTCTGGCCGGGGCCGGTGCGGCATTTGTTATCGTTAATCTCATGCCGGCGTCCACGCCTGAAGACCTGTGGTTTATTTTTGTATCCGGTGTACTGGCCATCTGCGCAATGATTCTGCCCGGGATAAGCGGCGCGTTTATCCTGCTCCTTCTCGGCAAGTACGAGTATATTATCGGCACATTAAAAAATCCCTTTCTCCTGGAAAACATTGAAATCATCGGGGTGTTTCTTTGCGGATGCGTGGTGGGGCTGTCGGGATTTTCAAGATTTCTCAAATGGCTGCTTGCGAAATATCACAACGTCACGCTGGCTTTTCTCGCCGGGCTGATGTTCGGTTCCATGCGGAAAATTTGGCCCTGGAAAGAAACGCTGGAGACGGCCATGATCCACGGGAAACTGCAGGTACTCAAAGAAAGTAATATCTGGCCGCAGGCAGTGGATGGCAACCTGGCCTTTGCCGTGTGCCTGATCATCACCGGTTTTATTTTTGTGCTGGCCCTGGAGCGCCTTTCGCATGACAAAAGCTGAAAACTGAAAGTTTTTAACGCTCAACATCGAACGTTGAAGAAGGATTTCGCTTTTTTTCGTTCAGGAAAGTCGTTAACCTAAGAGCTTTGATTTTTCTTATGGAGAATGTCGAATCTTGAACAACGAATTTTGAACCGCAGAAGGGAAAGATAATACATCGAAATTCGACATTCTGCGGTTCATTTTGAAAGTGGACGTGTTTGAAGAAAATTAGCTGTTTTCAGGAGGGCAGAGGTTAAATTTTTTCTTCAACTCCGCATACACCACCGCCGGCACCATACTCTCAATATTCCCGCCAAACTTCACCGCCTCCTTGATAATGGACGAACTGGTAAAAATCCAGCGCAGACCGGTCATGAGAAAGACGGTCTGGACCTCCCGGTTGAGTTTCCGGTTCATCAAAGCCATCTGGAATTCATATTCAAAATCCGACACCGCCCGCATGCCGCGTAAAATTGCATGCGCATCGCGCTTTACCGCATAATCCACCAGGAGCCCGCCATAAGAAGCAATCTCGACCCTGCCGTTTCCA
>JAHECJ010000143.1 GCA_024641805.1 Desulfococcus sp. | reverse complement strand
TATCGCCTGTTTTGATTGAAAAATTCAGCTGCTGATTGGACTGTGGCGAAGAAGCCCTTGGGCAATAATGAGATCTTCCGGTGTTGTAATTTTTATATTATGCGGGCTCCCGTAAATCATTTTTACACGCCCTCCGATATTTTCCACCAGTGATGCATCATCGGTTCCGGAAAATCCTTGCAACAACGCATGATCATGCGCTTTTTTAATTAAGGAGCATTGAAATACCTGCGGCGTCTGCGCATGCCAGACATCGTTCCTCGGCATTGTTTTTGAAATATACCCATCATGATCTATGTTTTTTATTGTATCGACCACCGGGATTCCCAATATACAGCCGCCTTCTTTTTCAGCCCAGCGGATGGCTTCTTCAGTCTGCCGGAGGGGAAGAAACGGGCGAACACCGTCATGGATTACTACAATACCGCTTGCCTCGTGAATTGCTGTCAATCCATTGAATACGGATTGCTGCCGTTTTTCACCACCGGCGATCAATTCGATCGGGACCCTGTTTTCAATGGGAGGAATTATAAGGCGCAGGCAGAAATCAAAATCGTTTTCCGGAACGACCAGAAGAACCTTTGCGATGACCGGAAGTTCTGCAAACGCGAGAAGTGTCCGGCTCAAAATAGCTAAACCGTCGAGCGTCAGGTATTGTTTTCGAATGTCCGCCCGCATCCGTTCCCCTTTTCCGCCGGCGACAACGAGAGCAGAAACCAATGATATTTCACCTTTCGATTAGAATTGAAATTTTGTTACGATACCCAGACAGTTGAGTAATTTTCAAGTTTGCCGCGAATACAGTGAATGCACAAAATAAAAAAGGCCCCGGAAATAAATATGCAAGGAAAACATTGTTGCGCGATAGTCAGCGATGCGGGACGGCATTAGACTCTGCGGTTGCGGTAAAATCAAAAATTGCGCTACCTGAGATACTGAAGACTTTTGGGCAGCGGTATGCCCTTTCCCATTTGATCTTCACCATAATTGACGCCGGCAAGGGTTTCGATATCCTTCAGCGCGCGGACGTCCCCGCGGAATTCCACTTGCTGAATATTTTCTTTCTGGATCTTCCCGCCCGCCCATTGAATATCAAGCACACTGCTGGCGTCAAACTGATCCCCGCCAGCAATCATCGTAACCTCACCCCCATAATTCTGAACAATCTTTGCAACCATGAGACTCGGACGGCAATGAAAGCCAAGATCCCTCGGAATATCGACAATAATAGATGACCGTTCAATATTCCCCTTCAATATTTCCTGGGCGACTTCTTTGCCAAAAGAGAAAAAATGGTTCACATAATAGAGACCGTAATTAATCGTGCAATCAAGCAGGACATCCGGGTCCACAAGCAGGGACAATTGTTCCCGTGCTTTGGTATAGATATACTTATAACCGATATCAATCAGGTGGCGCTCATAAAAATGAAGAAGGCGGCCCATGACCTGCAGCAGGTGATAAATGACTGAAAAATATGAACGGAACCGCTTGAGATTGCGGTTTCCGAATAAAAATCCGCCGTGAATAACATAAGAATCAAAGGAAGACTGCAGGTTATGAACGCGCATCTCGAAACGCCGGATCTCGACTTCATTGACGCGGTTCGGGACCAGCGCCTTCAACTGCTCCTGATCATAAACCTCAACAAATTCGAATGTATCAAATTCATTGGCGATGGAAATAAATTCATTGGCCACTCTGACGACATGTTTGTTGTACTGGTCTTTTTGTTCATCCTCGAAATCATGCTCCAGCATTTCGCCGGCGGTTATTTCAGGAAAATGTAAAGATTTATAACCTTTTTTGGGCAATTCGATGTTCAGGCGTCTGGCTTCTTCAATAATGGCCGGCGCCAGCTTCATCAGTGAGCTTGTCATAAACTCAAGGGCGGCTTCACCGTTCTGGTTGAAACTTTCCTTTTCATTGATGTCATAGAAAATGGACCGGTTGGCGATATGCTTCTGGGAATAACCCGCCATGCTGATATGCCGGATGGCGGCCGCCAGTTCCCGATAAAAATACCAGTTGGAGTTATTTTTGGCCCCGTGAAAATCCAGAAAATCTTCCAGTAAATGCGAAGACGTAATGAGTTTGGAGTACAGGCTTTTGGTAAAAATATTTTCAGGTGAATCACAGTTCACAATGTACAAAAAACATTTTAGATAATCATAGGAATAAAACCGGACCTTTTCGGCGAATGAAATATCGCAGGAATTCTTTTTTTGATTTTCCAGTTCCATGTCAGTACCCTTATTACATCATATCTTTCTGAGTTTCCGTTACCGCCTTGTCGATTTCAGCGGCAAGACCAGCCGGCAACCCTTCAATGTCGACATTTAAAAATCCCCTGACAATAGTGGATACCGCTTCATCTTCATCCAGTCCTCGGGCCATGAGATATTCGATTTCTCTTTGATCAATCTTTCCGACGGCGGCCTCATGGGACATTTCAACCCCTGGCACATGTCCCTGCAGTTCCGGAATCGCCTGCATCAGACCGTCTTTCAAGATTAAACCCTTGCATTCGAGATGCCCCTTGCATCCCGCGACTTTACCAATCATCTCCCCGCGGGCAATGATGGTGCCGCCGACCGTTATGGCCCTTGAAATGATTTCCGCACGGGTTTCCGGTTGATTTAAATGAACCGTGGAGCCGACATCCAGATGACATCCGGCGGAAGCGACGAGAATACTGTTAAAACGGGCAACAGCCCCCCTGCCGTCAAGATAGGTGGTCGGTGACATCTGAAGAGATCCCACAGGCCTTAAGGAAATATAATTCGAAACGATCACACCGCCCGCTTCCACATGAATTGCCGTTCGGGGCCGGACATTGATTTGTTCTCCCCAGTCGTGAATCATCGTAAAATGAAGCGTTGCGCCCTTTTTAACGAAAATTTCCGACACCCCCACATGGAGCCCTGTGATCAGATGCGGCGATGTCGAACATCCCGTAATGATATGCATCTCAGAGTCCTCTTCTGCGATGACAACGTTGTGAACGTTTTGGGAAAATCCTTCTTTGGCGATATACAGACAGGCCTGGACCGGCTGCTGAATTTTGGCTCCTTGAAAAGACCGAATAAAGTACCCTTCGTGGGGTTTTGTTTTTGCGGCTTGGGTGAATTGGTCTTTTTCCGGAGAAATATATTTCCAGAGGTATTGATCCATCCATTCATGTTTTTTTAAGGCTTCGGAAATCCCCATGACCTCGACGCCGTCTCTCATGGCTTTGGAATGAATCACGGAGCAGTCTTTTTGAATGAATGTCCCGGCACGGCCGGTTTCGGCAATATCAACACCGACATTGAGCCACTTATTTGAATCCACCGTGTCTATTCGGCCAAGATCCTCCACATATTCATGTTTTTCAGCTTCCGAGCGATATTTACTCAGGTCAATATCTGTTTGGGCCTTGCTGCCTACATGGTGCATCTGACACACTCCTCATAACCGTACTCTCTGATCCATTTTAATATTTCCCTGGCATTTCGCGAACAGCATAAATGACCGTTATACAGGACCTGACCCTTATCAGCGGTGATATAGTCTAGAATATGGCCGGTATGGGTGATCACCAGCGCGGACTTGGTTTTTTTCTTCAGGTGGGCATGCTCCATGATGCCTCTCGGTTTTTTAACCCCTCGCTCCAGAAGCGTATTGATGACTTCTCCCAGAAGTACGATATTCTCCAGATCCACCCCGGACTCCGGTTCGTCCAGCAAGACAAGATCCGGTTCCTGGGCCATCAGCTGGAGCAGTTCGGATCTCTTGATCTCACCGCCGGAAAAATTCCGGTTGACATCCCGTTCTAAAAATCCTTCAAAATTCAAAAGCCCCGCCAGCGTTTCAACATCGGCCTTGTGATTTCTTCCGCACAAGGCAACCAGATCCCTTGTTTTCAACCCATTGATGGTCGGCGGTCGCTGGAAAGAAACCCCGACACCGAGGCGCGCTCGTTCATGAATCGGCATATAGGTGATATCTTCACCCTTGAACGTTATTTTTCCATTGGTAACCGTGTATCCGGAAAATCCGATAATGGTCATCATCAATGATGTCTTGCCGGACCCGTTGGGCCCGAACAGAATATGGGTCTCTCCTTCCGGAATTTCCATATTGATATGATTCAATATGGTTTTTCCGCCAACTTCAACTGCAAGATCTTCAATAACAAGCATGATATTTCTTTCATTTAATAATTTATCATTGAACGAAAGCGGTCAGTACGGCCAATAAGCCGAATCCTGTTCCCGGTGGCGGTTACCCGCAGCCGGGCAATGATCATTCATCTGTGGATGACAGTTGCCCGTCATCTCTTGCGACCTACCCGGGAGCTTGGACGGGCCGCCCTCAAGCACTCCCCTATTTGGTCTTGCACCGGATGGGGTTTACATAGCTTTCCCGGTCACCCGGGAAACTGGTGCGCTCTTACCGCACCGTTTCACCCTTACCCGGCATAACAAACAGCGAAAACGCTGCTTCCAATGCCGGGCGGTCTTCTCTCTGTTGCACTTTCCTTCACGTTACCGCGACTCCACGTTATGGAGCATCCTGCCCTTTGGTGTTCGGACTTTCCTCCGGATTCAACCGGCGATCATTTTAGCCGCACCGACCGCTTTTTTTTCATTGTATAACATATAACATTCGATGGCAATGGGGACAGGTTCTCAGCTCATTTTCCCGATGCAGTTCATTATACATCTGCGGGGGGATATTCATATGGCATCCTGTGCAGATACAGCTCTTAACCTGAACGATGGCGATACCACGGGCATATGATTTGATAAATTCATACTGCTTGATCAATCCGGGATCGATTTGTGCTGAAATTTGATCTCTTTCTGCCAGCAATTCGTTTAGCGTCCGGCGTTCTACTTCGGCATCCGCTTCAAAAACAGCTTTTTGCCGGATGACGTCCTGTTCTTCCGCCAGATATTCTTTTTCCTTTTCTTTTATCTCATTCTCCGCTGCTTCAATCTTATCCAGACATTCAATGGTCGCATCCTCAATACGTGAATTTGCTTTTTTTATTTCAGAAATTTCCTTGAGGATTGCCTGATATTCCTTGTTGGTTTTCACGGCGTGCAGCTGTTCTTCCCGCTTTTTAATGCGGCCCTGGTTTGTTTGCACCTCTGCATCATAGGAACGGTAAATTTTCTTTAATTCCGACAGGCTTTCTTTTTTGTTGCTGATCGCTTCTTCAACCTCTGTCAAACCAGCAACGATTTGTTCAATTTTTTCCGGTAGCCCATCAAGCCCCGACTGAATTTTCCCAGCAGCACCTTCCTTCTGCTGCAATTCAATCAACAATTCGATCTGTTCTCTTGTAATTTTAGTCATGCGCCCATCCAAAAATTTAAATCAGCGTCACACAGCCAATTTATGAAATAATAATTTAAATGCTGCTGTTTGAACGGTTGGCTCAAACAGCGTAAAGTCATATCGGCCCATTTTATATATATTTAAACGGATCTGCCTCTTTTCCTAATGCTTCCACGCGGACATCGAAGCCTTTTTCAGACAGCATTGCATCAAGCCGAGCCGCAATCAAACCGATCATCAATTCTTCAGAGGCAAAGTGCCCGACATCAATCAGTCCGCGCTGAAAAACTTCTGCATCTTTTGCGTCATGGTACTTTAAATCACCACTGACAAACACATCCGCGTCGGTTGAAAAAAACCGAGTCAATAATCCAGAACCGCTGCCCGTGCAAACCGCAATTTTTTTTACTTTCAATTTTCTCGGAAAACGCGGCGAAATCAGTCGGAGTTTCCAGTTCGCCGATCCGCCCGATGCCGTGATGGCTGTCCTCGGGATACAGGGGGTAAATATCATACGCCATGGTCTCATAGGGATGAAGTGGACGGATATGATCCAGGATCCGGTTGATCTGATCTTTTCGAATGCGTGTTTCAATCCGAAATTCACCTACTTCTTCCAAAACGTTCGGCTGGCCGATCCGTGGTTTTGAAAGCTTACCTGGAATGAAGGTCCCGGCGCCTTTCTGACGGAATGTACAGCCTGTATAATCGCCGATGATCCCGGCGTCGGTTTCCAACATCGCATTTAATACAATCTGATATGAATCTGCGGGAACGTATATGACCAGCTTTACGAGTGAATCGTTTTTTTCCGGTGCCAGGGAAGTGATATTCTTAAGCCCGATCTTTTGGGCAAAAAAATCGTTTAACCCGCCCTCGACGCTATCAA
>JAHECJ010000142.1 GCA_024641805.1 Desulfococcus sp. | reverse complement strand
ATTTTGCGAGAGAGGGCGAGACCGAAATTGCGCCGCTCGAACTTGACAGGATCGTTGAAGATTCGACCCGCCTGGTTGCCAATCAGGTTAAATTTGCCAAGGTGGATCTGGAAATCACTTGTGAAACCAATCTTCCCAGGATTCATGGTGATGAACAGAAGTTGAAACAGGTTTTTGTGAACCTGATTTTAAATGCAGTGGATGTGCTGCCGCCGGGCGGTAAAATCCGGGTTCATGTGCAAAAAGACAAACTACCCGGTTATGTTTTGGTCACGGTCGAGGATAATGGCCCGGGGATTCCCGAGCATATTCAGGGCCGCATCTTCGAGCCGTTTTTCACCACCAAGGGCCAGGCCAAAGGCACGGGGCTCGGGTTATCCGTATCCCGGGGAATTATCAAAAAACTGGGCGGCTATATTCATTTAAAGAGCAGCCCGGGTGAGGGAACGACGTTTACGGTTTCTTTGCCCACCACCGATTCTCCGTCGGAAATCATGTCCAAATGACAGAGATCAGATGATATTGAAAGTTAAAGGGAATGCGTTGCTGACAATTTCTATAAAGGGATGGGGCGGGTGAATATGAATGGTGCAATGCGGTACCACGCGAAGGCATCAGATCCTCCTGAAAGCGGAGGATCTGATGCCTTGATTTTTTCCGTGAAAATGGATCAGGCTAATTTTCGGGGATTCAGCGCGCGCCGACTGAAGCCAAGGCGCTTTTCGGGAAATGCACTTTCATGATTGTTGGCACTACCAGCCTTTTCGGGTGAGAATGTCCCGGATGCGTTCTTCGCTCTTTTTTTCAACCAGGATGATTTTTTCCGCTTTGGCGCGTTTGATCCGTTCCACGATGGTTGCCAGATCGGCCGGTTTTTCAATCAAATCCATGGCGCCGAGTTTCATGGCTTCAATCCCTTTTTCCACGGTGGCATGCCCGGTCAGTAAAATGACCTGCAGGTCAGGATTCCGTTCTTTCATTACCTTCAGAGTTTCCAGTCCATCCATTTCCGGCATCATCAGGTCAAGCACCACTGCGTCAAAGGATTCTTCATCGATTTTTTTGATCGCGACCTTGGCGGAAGAGGCGGTTGTAACATTCATGTCACGCGCAGTCAGGCGGTCAGAGATAATGTTTAAGAAATCCTCTTCGTCATCCACGATTAAGACTTTATCAGTCATGATAGGGCTCCTTGCTTATTTGTTTGTTTCAGATTGTTTTAATTTTTGACTTATATTTTTTAGCCGGGGTTATTGTGCCGGCGACTCTGTATTCCCGGGTAAGTTTAATGTTATCATACCGTTATTTTTATCCGTCTGCAATGTAGAATTCAGCATAGCCAGCATCAGGCGAACCCGTTCGGTCTGAAAATCGTTAAATTTATTTTCCGTCAGTCTGTCAAGACCTGAGAAAACGATTCTGGCCCCGGGGTCGGCCTTTACGGTCTGCATTTCAATGGTTTTGGCATCGCCGGTGACGGTCATGGCAAAATCAAGTAACAGCCAGATCATGTTTTCCAGGAAAAACGGGTTGGTGGCGATGATTACCGGCATATCGGAAACAGCCACCGTGACGTTAAACCCCCGGGTCACTGTCGTCCGTTCGGATAGGTTTTTCATCAGCTCAAGCAGGGAGTTTACATCAACCTGGGTCCAGGACTCGTCCAGGCTGTGCGCCAGCCGGTTCATATTTTTAACAATAGTGTCGGCACGCTGGACTTGTTTTAACATGCTTCCGGCCAGAGAATGGAGCCTTTCCATATCAACATTCATGCCTTTTCTGGCCATCAGGGTGACGTCTTCCAGAAAACCGGCGCTTTCGTTGAGGACCGCCAGGGTATTTTTAATTTCATGGGAAATCGACGCGGACACTTTGGAATAAAACTGAAGGCCGGCTTCACCTAATGGGTCTATTCGATGGGGCATCATTCAAACCTCCTTATTTTCCCAGTGCATCATTGATTTTCTGGATCAGGTCATTGATGTTGATCGGTTTCATCAGATAATACTCCGCCTCGGCAATGCCGGCCTGGTAATCTTCCTCGGAACCGTGGCCGGTCAGGTAGATGGTTTTAATGCCGGGCTGTTTTTTTTCAATGATTTTTTTCAGTTCCCGGCCGCCTACCTGCGGCATTTTCACATCCAGCACCGCCAGATCATAATGCCGGGTGTTGATTATTTTTTCAGCATCACTTGCACTGATCACCCAGTCCGCGTCTATGCCCCTTAAAGAAAGGCGTTCAGCCAAAGTCGCCACAAATTCTTCTTCATCGTCCACGAGGAGTATGCGCATTATCTTTTCTCCTTAATGTTTTTGGCATTTAACGGAAGCGTAATGATAAATCGGGTTCCAAAACCGACGGTGCTGTTCACGTCAATCGTACCGCCGATTTCCTGGATCAGGGAATAGGTGATCGAAAGTCCTAAACCGGTTCCGCCGACGTTGGTCCGGGTAGAGAAAAAAGGTTCGAAAATTTTTTTCAGATCCTTTTCCGAAATCCCGCAACCGGTATCTTCCACCGTGATGCGGATGCGTTCGTTCCGAATGCGGATGGCGGAAATATTGAGGTTCCCGCCATCAGACAGTGCAGCAAAGGCGTTGTTCACCAGATTTAGAAAAATCTGCTGCAGTTTTCCCCGGTCGCTTTCAAACTGAGGAATGTCGGGCTCCACATTGATTGAAATTTTAATGTTGCGGTATTCGGCCTCCTTGCCCAGAAAACCAATCACTTCCCGGATAATTTTTTCTAAATCCACGGGCTGGAAACTGAAATCCATGTGCCGGGCAAAACTTAACAGCTGCTTGGTGATGGCCCCGCAGCGTGCCACGGAATTATGGATGGAATCCACCAGACCGATGAGTTTTTCGTCTTTGGCGTATGTGTCCCTGAACTGGAAGATATCTTTAATCAGGCCGGCCTTTTCGTTGATAATGGCCAGCGGATTATTAATTTCATGGGCCACCCCGGCGGCCAGCCGCCCGATGGACGCCAGCTTGTTGGAATACTCCACCTGGTGGAGGGTCTTGATCCGCCGCTGGTCGGCAATATAGATATTGTTGACAAAAAAGGTCGCAAACCCGATCACCCCGACCATGACGATGATGATGCCGATGGATAAAAAGACTAAAATTTCAATGCGCGTCTTGTGCCAGGACTTCATCATCTCGTCTTTATTCTTGACGATCATCAAAATAAACGGCGTGTCCGGTATATAGGCAAATCCCAGAATATAAGAACCTTCATTGGGGTCATTGTATTGAAAAGCTTCGGTTTGTGGCGAATATTCGGGAACCGGAATAGTGATTTTGTCGAACACTTTTTCATTATACCGTCCGGGGGTTTGCAGAATCCCTTTGGCGTTGACGATAAACGCATTTCCCTGGGGGCCCAGCTCAAGGTTCAATAACTGATCATTCAACCGATCCGTATCAATAGAAGTTCTTAAAATATAAAAAGACCCGTTCGGAAGATCAAAGCTGATGGCAATCACCAGGTGCGGTTCATTCCGGAAGCCTAAAAATACATCGCTGATATAAATACCCCGTTCCACCACCTCCTTGAACCAATCCTGGTGGCTGTAATTTTTGCCTTCCAGGGGGTAGGGACCGATGTAAGCAATCTGCTGGCCACCGGCATCGATCACCCCGATATCGCTGATACCGCCAAAGGATTTCCGGAGATTTTCCAGGATAACGGCCAGCCGCACCGGATCAATGAGTTTTTCATACGGGTTGTCACGTACAATAAAATCCAGCGCGGATTTCCGTTCCTCCAGAAACGCGGAAATGGTTCGCTTGGTATTGGAAACCGTGCGGGAAGTACGCGACAATGTTTCGGATTCCACCGCTTTCTGAGTGACGTTAAAATCAAACCAGGTGATGATTAAAAGCGGCAGAATGGCGGACAGCGCTGTCAGCATTACAGCCGACCGCCAGAGACGGCTGTAATTGAACATGTGTCTGAACCGCGGACCGATGTCCTGTTTGTCGCCCCACAAAAAGTTGGGAGAAAAAAGTTTCAGCAGCTTTTTCATATGGTTTCAGTCAAAAAAAGTAATTTATATATTTGAATATAAATGATCATTAGACCGTTGACGAAGCTTTTTTGGTTTTCTCTGCCTGAACTTTTTCATTGGCCTGTTTTAATGTTCGGCTCAACAGGTCAATATCCACCGGTTTGTGCAGATACGCAAATGCGCCCAACTCCATACAGACTTTCCGGTCTGCTTCGGATCCATGCCCGGTCAGTATGATTACCTCGATATCCGGCCGGCTTGCCTTGACTTTGCGCAGGACTTCAATGCCGTCGATACCCGGCATTTTCAGATCCAGAATCATCACTTCCGGTTCTTCATCATCCACCATGCTCAAAGCGGATTCGCCGTCATAGGCCACAACCGACCCCATATCCCGCATGATCAGGCGTTCGGAAAGGGTCTGGACGAATTCGCGCTCATCATCGACCAGGAGGATTTTTGACGGCATTTGAAAATCGTATTTTCGATAAATGTCTGTCTGATAAAAATTTTCGCCTACGCCGGTCTCTACTACCTTGATGCCGGGAATTTTTTCTACAATCTGCTTCAGTTCCTCTTCCAACCGGGCGAGCATCAATACATGCTTGTTGATGGTAATCCGGACGATGCCGTTTCGGGCATCCGTCGTAACATTGTGTCCGGCATTTGCCAAAGCCTCGCCGGCCTTGGCGGCCAGTTGAAAGTCGGAAATGGCCTGCCTGGATCCATCCGTTGCCTGGACGACATCGGATTCCGAATGCTGGGAGATCAGTTTTATGGAATTCTCTACATTCATTTTATCCGTAGGGATCATGATATCAAAGGAAGCGGTCGCCCACGGATCTTTTATCCCAAGGGTTGCATTGACCCAGGCAGCCATGTTTTCATCCTGTCTGCGAATCAGGATGACCGCTTCCTTTTCCGAAATCTTTTCCTGGGTTTGGGCGTTCGTAATGCGTGATTTCAAGTCCGCAATCAGGCACACCCGGAGCACATGGCTGATATCTTTCGGGATCAGCAGACCGGATGCGCCGGAGATGATCAGGTTGTCGGCATCGATCATTCCCGCCAAAGCCAGCCGCAGGTAAGCGATGGAGCGTTCTTTCTCGTGAGTGAACTGGTTGAAAAGGGATGTCTTGGTTGTAAAAGCACCTTCAATTTTCTTTTCCGAAAGACCGGATGCCCGGCTGGCCTCGGCCACGATCATGCGGTCGTCAATGAACCGGTATCCAGCCCACCGTCTGCATTTTTCGATAACGGCCGTGTCGTTGCAAAAGGATCCGCTGAAAAAAGTAATAATTGACATATAGGTAGTCCTTTTTATTAAAGTTTTAATATTTTATGCAATCCGGCAAACCGTTGTCAACGGGCAGTTCGCTTCGTTGCCGTTTTTATGGGCATGCTCGTGAACCGCACAGATGGCTTTCTCCATCGTGGGATAAATGTTTTCCGGACGGATCATCGCCATCAGGTGTGTCCGCTCAAAGACCTTCATCACCGATTCATTGACACCGGAAAAGGATATTTCAACCCCGGCGCTGCGGACGTTTTCGATCAACAGGGACAGGACTTCCTCGCCGGATGCGTCAATGTCGTTAATCGCATTGGATACAATAATAATATGTTTCAGATTTTTCCGTTTCAGCATGCGTTCGCTGATCTTGTCTTCCAGGTAACTGGCATTGGCAAAGAAAAGCGGTCCTTCGAAGCGGACCATGTCAATATATTCGCATTGCTGCAGTCCGTGGACCATGACATCCCGCATCGCATCGTCTTCCCCGCGGGAAAGGGAAGTGACCGTGGGCCGCATGCTTTTATACAAAAAGACCATCAGGGAAAGCAGCACCCCAACCATAATTCCCCGGTCTAGATGGGGGGCAAACGCCAGCGTGCACACAAAGGTAATAATGGAGATGGCTCCGTCATACCACTGGACTTTCCAGGCATGGACAAAACCGCTGACATTGATCAGGCCGATAACCGCCATCATAATCACAGCAGCCAGAACCGCCTGGGGCAGGTTATAGAGCAACGGCGTAAAAAAGAGCAGGGCGATGACCACCGCCAGACTGGTAAACGCGCTGGACAGACCGGTCATTGCACCAGCCTGGAGGTTAACGGCGGATCGTGAAAATGAACCGGAGGTGGGATAACTTTTGCCCATCGATCCCAGCATATTGGCCAGGCCCTGTCCGATGAGTTC
>JAHECJ010000141.1 GCA_024641805.1 Desulfococcus sp. | reverse complement strand
TTTTACCGGTTACGGGGTAACGCTGAGTGTGGCGGTGGGAGTTCCGATCCCTATCATCGATGAAGAGATGGTTCGGTATGTATCTGTTTCAGATGACGCGCTCACGGCACCGGTCGTGGATTACAGCACGTTTTATCCCACCGGCGTGGGAGAGGGGCGCCTTGGCGATGTCACATACGCGCAACTGAAATCCGGAAGTATTACCGTTAAAGGGAAAACGGTTCCAACCGGAGGTTTTTCCAGTTATGCCAAAGCGCGTGAGGTTGCCGGCCAATTGAAGGATCTGATTCAAAAAGGGGATTTTTTGTTAACCCAGGCTCAGGCGCCGCTTCCCGGCGCTGCCATATGAAAGGGGGCGTTCCTATGAAACAAATGAAAAAAGTTTTGAATTTTTCTGAAAATATTGTGGAAGAGCCGATTATCTATCACCTGATTGCGGATTACGGCGTTCGTGTGAATATTTTGCGTGCCAGTATCGATCCCGGAAAACAGGGCCGGATGTTTGTGGAACTGGCCGGTGAAGACAGCCAGTTATCGCACGGACTCAATTATCTTGAGCGGATCGGGGTGCAGGTGGAGCCTCTGGCGCAGGAAACTCAGCATTTAACTGAGCGGTGCACCGGCTGCACCTCCTGCCTGCCCCACTGCCCGACACAGGCCCTGGATCTGGACAGGGAGTCCTGGCAGGTTTCTTTTAATCCCGAAAAATGCATTGTCTGCCTCTCGTGTCTGGATGTTTGCATTTACAAGGCAATGGATTTAAGAGATTTTTCTGCTTGATCTGAAAATAAAATGCCGCAGCCGGGATCGCCGGCTGCGGCATTTTTGCAACCCGACGGTTGATTTGAAGGATGTCTCGCCGGCAGGATTTCCCCGGCCCCATCGTGGTTAGCGTTCAGGCGCAGTTACTGTCGGGTGTTTTCAAATTCGGAACGTCTGTTTTGGATATTTTTTTGCAGATCACTTAAGGCATCCGCAAACGCTTTTTCTGCAAGCTCCTTTTCGTAAACAGTCCGCCCGCCGTACATATCTTTTGCCAGGCCCGTGCCTTTAAAAACGATGGGGCTGCTATTGTCATGAGAATTAAATGTCATTGAAACAGTCACCCGCAGCTCATGGCCAAAGGTTCGGTCCGAATCAAAAAAAACTTTTTCAAACCCGGGAACCGCCAGAAAATCATGATTATCATCCAGGTCTGGTTTTGTGCCGGTGAAATCCACTTTGGCAAACGTTTCATTCAAAAATTCGGGGAAGAATTTTGAGACCGGTTCTTTGAACTTAAAGGAAATGGTTTTGATTACCGCTGAATAGTCACTTTGGTAATGCAGAAAACTTTCAGGCAGATATACCAGGATTCGGGCGTTGATCTTTGAAATATCACGCGGACTGTCCGGCTGAACGGGATGGCTGCATCCGGTGAATAAAATGATCAGGGTGATGAGGGGGATGATATTTTTCACAAGCTACCGCCTTTTTGTTCTTCGGCAAAGTTGCCGGGAAAGGATCAGCTTAAAAGTCAAGGCACTTAGTCCGGAATCCAGCGGATCTGAGGGTTCTGGTTTCGGGAGGTGTCTGCCGGAAGGATTCCATGTTCGAATAATTTTGACATTGACACTTTATTTTCTTCCTGTCATAATTTTTTAGCAAAATCAACCATTTGATATTCATATTATTAAAATCTGCTATAACCGGGGGGTCTTAAAATATGCGGGGTAAGTTGAGATGCTAAAAAAGCTTATCATTGTATTTACTTGCGCGTTTCTGGTGTCTTTTTCCCCTCCGTTATCTTATTCGGAAACACAAACAGAAGATTTTCTGGACATGTCCCTGTATGAGCTGATGAATGTCAAAGTGACAACCGCAGGAAGGCTTTCCCAGAATATTTCCGACGCACCGGCGGCCATGAGCGTGGTGACGGCAGAGGACATCCGGCAGTCTGGAGCGACTTCTCTGGGTGAAGCCCTGGAAATGGTCGTCGGGGTTCATTTGGGAAAAACCAGTTCTGTTTTTCAGGCGGCGGGCGGAATCCGGGGGTTTCATAAGCTTCCGGCCAACAAGATTGTATTTTTAATTGACGGAACCCCATGGGCGTTTGATGTTTATGATGTCCCTCCGATGAATCAGATCCCGATTGCGCTGGAAGAAGTTGAAAGGATCGAGATCATGCGGGGACCCGGTTCGTCGTTGTACGGCGCAAACGCCATGTTCGGGGTCATTAACGTGATTACGAAAAAGCCTGAAGAAACACAAGGGTCCCTGGTGTCCGTCACCGCCGGAGATCAAAAAACCCTTATCGGCACCATGATGCAAGGCGGTTCTGTTGACGAGAAGCTGTTTTACCGGATCACGGCAGGATGGGATCAGAGGGACAACAAAGATTATATTGCCTGGGCGAGTGATCCGGAAGAAAAGTACTGGAAAATGAATACCACGATGGATTACTTATTAAATGACAATTCAAGTGTTTCTTTTTTTGCCGGATACGTGAATCCGGAAAAGATGGACATTATTTTTGAAAGCACCGGCCCGATCGACTGGTCGGGAGCCGATACGTTTAAAAGCGTTCTGAGCTATCAGGCCAAAGATCCCAACATTACCGTGAAAGCGCATTTTAAGGATTCGGACTGGAGCGAGGGGTATTCGCTGGGTGAAAAGTATCTTAATTTTCGAATGGGAACCAAAGGCGTCGAAGTCCAGCACAAATGGAACCCGTTTGCAAAGGATACCCTGGTCTGGGGAGGCAATTTTGATCAGAAGTATGCCGAAGGCCCATCGATCGACGGAAAGCACACCCAGGATCTGCCGGGAATATTTTTTGACAACACGTATGATCTGACCGATCAGGTCAGTCTGAATACGGGCCTGCGGTGTGACAATAATCCCAATACCGATTATACGTTTTCGCACCGGGTGAGCCTGCTGTATTCACCCTATCAAAAACACAACTTTCGTCTGACATGGGGCACTTCCTATCGCAACCCGGATTTTATTGAAAGTTATTACAGCCGGATGTCTCCATATAGCGAGGGGACGTACATTCATGTCTTCGGCCAGGAGGATAATGATCCGGAGAAGGCGGAAACGTATGAGCTGGGATACTATGGCCAGCTGTCGGAAAAATGTGTTTTAAGCGTCAATCTTTTCTATTCTTATCTGGATAATTTTATTTATTTTATCCGGTATGGCGATCCTTATTTTGACGATGATCTCAATGCGGTCGTAATCCCCTATCCGTTCATGAACATCGGTGATGCTGAACAGTACGGCGCGGAAGTGGAGCTGAATTATCAAATCACCCGGTGGTTAAACGGTATCATCAATTATTCATACAGCGATCAAAAAGAAAAAGATGAGCAGATCAGGCAGCTTCTGGCAATGACACCCCAGCACATGGTCAACGGCCAGCTCCGGGCCAAATTTGAAAACGGGATTTCGGCCAATGTGTCGGTACATTACAAAGACGTTACCGAGTGGCGCCAATATCGGTGGGCAAGCCCGGAAGGGGATACAATCGCCGGCGGCCGGGCCGACAGCCACATTTATGCCAATCTGAGGCTGGGGTATGAATTTGATCTTTCCGGAAACCCCGCGGAAGTAGGGGTTGCCGCATTTAATGTGCTGAACACAAAATTTGATGAGTATCCGTTAAGCACTTCGGATGTGGCAAGAAGGATCACGGGAAGTTTTTTAATTCATTTCTGATGGCTTCTTAAAAAAATCCTTTTGCCGCAACTTTTGGGAAATCACCCGCGCATCGTTGTGCAAGGGTGATTTTTTGTTAACAGGCTTTGACTTTTGATTTAAAATGATGATTTTTGTTAGATAAGTTATATAAAATCGTTGCGGATTAATAATTCGTACTGGTTTTTAACATTGCCAATCATGATGATTTTCTGGAAAAAAGGTCATCGTGCAAGTTTTTAAAATTAATGCAACAAGGTGCGTTATGGATCTTACAGGATATAAGATTACAATATCAAGGGTTAACGAGTGTTCCTGTTTTCAGGAAGAAGATTCCTTTGACTGCTCTGGCAGAGCAGTGGTTTTTACCGCGCAAACCCGGTTTTGTTTAGGGTTTGCGGAAAATCTGATTCCCGCTTTGACAAACATGAAGACGCTTGATGCGGTGGCGATGGAGTTTAACTGCACCGGCGGCAGCGCTGGATGCGAGGCCCGGATGACCTACCGGATTGAAAAAAAGGAAATCAGCCTGGATAAAGCGGGCAACTCCATATTGGGGAAAAATTTCGGTGCCATTTCCAAGCTGCTGATGAACCTGCCGATGTTTACGTCGTTTGATGAAAACAGCATTATCCGTCTGTTATCCCATTTCCGGTTTGAACATATCCATGACCTGGGGTTCAAGTCTTACCGTCACGGTGATATCATCCTTAAAAAAGGTCAGCCCGGAACCCATCTGTACATCATTGTTGCCGGGTCCGTCGAGGTGGTTGATGACAACGATAATACGATCGCGATCCTGTCCAAGGGGGAAGTGTTCGGGGAAATGAGCCTGATCAGCGGAAATCCGGTGGGCGCAACCGTCCGGGTCATTGCGCCGACCACGGTTTTCCGCCTGGACAGTAAAGATTTCAATCGCATATTGCCCAAATTCCCGATGCTGCAGTTTTACTTCACCTGTCTGCTGACCCAGCGGCTGGCAAAGAGCAATGTGGAGCGGTCGCAGGATCTGTCGGCCGGCATGACCGGAAAAGTGTCTGAAATGCCGCCCGAGGAAGTGATGCAGACCCTTCATCTCAATGACAAAACCGGCGTGTTGACGTTTCAGTTGTCTGACGGTCGCGCAAGCGTTTATTTTAAAGACGGCGAGATCATTCATGCGGATTACGCCGGAAAAAAGGGCATCGATGCCGTGGGAAGGCTCGTGCGGCAACGATCCGGAAAATTTAATTTCGCCCCCAAACTGCCGCCCGAGGCAATAAAATTGAAGCCCATGGGAAATTTTATGGCTATATTGATGAATTCATTAAAAGACATGGATGAAAAAAAGTCCGGCAGTTGAGATTGAGAAAGAAGATTTTGTAGTTCAATTGTTCCTCGCTACAATGGCTCATACTTATTGTGAATCCGGTTTTTAATGGCGTAATCCAGGTCAATGTCTTTATAGTCATACGCCACGATCCGGTTATGGCGGATCCAGGCGACATGCAGGGATTTGCCGGTATAAACGCCGTTTCGGTTCTTCGCGTCATAGACGATATAGCATTCCCATACCGCATGTCCTTTAAACAGCGGGATAAACGGATAATCGGCATCCAGTATTGTTTTTGCCGGGGTTTTGGGAAATGATACGTCTTTCAGGCTGTCGGGGCAGGATAACTGACTGCTTAAAAAATCCATCAGCATGGCTTCGTATTGTTCCGGGTACGGGCCGCATCCTTTTTTCATTACTTCACCCGGCGGCGCCACATGGCTGCATCCGGCAGCCAACATCATCAGCAGAGCAATTATTGTCAATCGTTTCATTATATCCCTCATGAATTAATTTTTATAAATATAGGGGTTGGAAAAGTTTCTTGCGTCCAGTTTCGGGCTCGTGAGCACATATGAAAACCGGACGCCGGGGTCGGATTCCGGATAAATTGTAATCCGGGTCACACCGCTGAGATCTCTCAAAATGGATTTAAGATCCAGAACGCCTTTATTGTCGGTAACGCCCTTCCGGCGGATGTCGTGACGGCTGTTTTCGATAATGAAGGCTTCGCCGGCTGCCGGCTCGGGCCTGCCGCAGGCAAGCAGTTCTCCGGTATCGTATTCAGCCAGCAGGTATTGCTTCTTACTGTCTTCGGCAATGGCGCGTGCATTGATGATATCGATCAGCCCCAGTCCGAAAAGGGGCATTTCCAAAAGCGCCGGGCCGAAACCGATCTGACGTTTCTGCGCGCTTCGATAGGCTATCGCTTTTTCGCCGCAAAGAGGTGTTTTGGAAATAATTATCTGATTTGATATTATTTTTGACTGATACTGGTATTTATTAAACTCACCAGGGGATTTTTCGCCCACAACAATTTCGGACTGAACGGGGCTCATCATCGTTAAAAAACTGGCACATCCGCTGATGTAAAAAACCATTCCCATCAGTAAAAACGCTCGTATGAATTTTAATTTCATGGTGGTATCCCTTTCTGCTTTCTGTAATACTCGTTAAATTTTTAACGGATGGTTCCGTTATTTTTTTTCGAAGTCAGTTGTCCGGAGTCT
>JAHECJ010000140.1 GCA_024641805.1 Desulfococcus sp. | reverse complement strand
AACCGGCATCGGCGGGCATGCGGTTTCCATCAGTTTTGCCGCCGTGGAACTGGCAAAGAAAATTTTTGACCGCCTGGACGACAAAATCATTCTGCTTGTGGGCGCCGGTGAAATGGCCGAACTGGCCGTGGAGCATCTCACCCGGTATACGTCTTCCGGAAATCTGCTGGTTGCGAACCGGACGTTTTCCGTCGGTGTGGATCTGGCCGGCCGATTCCGGGGCCATGCCATCCGTTTGGAGGAAATCCCTGAAAAACTGAAATCCGTTGATATCATTATCAGCTCAACGGGATCGCCAGATTACGTCATTACAAAGAACCATGTCAAGCCTGCCATGCGGTCACGAAAGAACCGACCGCTGTTTTTTATTGATATAGCGGTCCCGCGGGATATAGACCCGGCCATCAACCATATTTCAAATGCCTATGTATACGATATTGATGACCTTCAGGGGGTCATCAATGAAAATCTTGAAACCCGAAACGCGGAATCCATCAAGGCCGAACGGATTGTGGAAGAATCCGTGATCAAATTTATCGAGTGGTATGAAAGCCTGGGGGTTATCCCGACCATTATCGACTTAAGGGAAAAACTGTCTTTGATCGTGGGAATGGAATTGTCTAAAACCCTGCAGGCATTACAGCATCTGTCTGAAAACGACCGGATGGCCATGGAAAGAATGGCGGAATCCCTGATCAAAAAAATTCTTCATGACCCGACCCTTTTTCTGAAAACCCCCGAAACCCACCGGAATAAAACCGTTTATCTGGATTTAACCCGAAAGCTGTTTAACCTGGACCCCTGACGGAACAATCCACCCGGTTTTTCTAAAAATCAAATGATAGTCCTTGAACACGCCCTCTTTTTTGTTGTATACTGGGGCTTCCGTAAAGAGCTTGACATTACCCTAAACCCTCTTAATGATTAGTTTGATTTAAAAATTTTTCCTTTACATACAGGAAAAAACCATGGTAAAGATTCCTTCTCTGAAAAAGCTTAAACCGAACTGCATATAAGAATTGATATGGATGTATTTTCTTTACGCAGGATGACGGAAAGGGGAAAATAAGCGATGAAGAAAAAAGATCTCGAATATTTCCAAAATCTTTTGAAGAAACGCATGGAAGATCTGTTAAGCCAGGCTGACAATACGGTTTCTGACATGAACACTCCTAAAGGCAATTTCCCAGACCCCACCGACCGGGCAACCTATGAAGCGGACCGCAATTTCGAACTCCGGATTCGCGACAGAGAACACAAGCTGATCAAAAAAGTGAGAAAAGCGCTCGACCGGATTGAAAACGGTACGTTCGGTATCTGTGAAAAATGCGGGGAGGATATTTCCATCAAACGGCTGCAGGCCCGCCCCGTGACCACCCAATGCATTGAATGTAAAACCAAAGAAGAAGCTCTTGAGAAGGCACTTGGATTGTAAATCCGGAATCATCGATTTACATATACACTCAACCGCATCCGATGGATCACTTGATCCGCTTGAAATACCGCCACTTGTACAAACCGCCGGCCTGAAGGCCTTTGCATTAACCGATCATGATTCTATTGAAGGGGCCCAAAAAATACTGGCGCACCCGAATTTTCCCGGCCCGGTCAAATTTCTGACCGGCGTCGAAATCAGTGCGGCAGCCCCCGATTTTTTCAGCGCTTCCGGAAGTTTCCACATCCTGGGATACGGATTTGATGTGGATCACCCGGAACTGAATCACACCCTGCTGCGCCAGCAGCATGCCCGAAAAAACAGAAATCCGCAGATGATCGCCCGTTTAAACGACCTGGGATTTGACCTGTCCCTGGCCGAAGTGATCTCCGCGTCCGAAGAAAATGCCCAGATCGGCAGGCCCCATATTGCAAGGCTGATGGTGAAAAAAGGATTTGTCCATTCCATTAATGACGCTTTTGATATGTATATCGGCAAGGGCAAACCCGCGTACATCGACAAACCCCGGGTGGAAACGGCAAATGCCATTGGATTGATTCTTTCGGCCGGCGGCATTCCCGTCCTGGCCCATCCCGGACTGCTGGAAGTCCGGGATCCCAAAGAATATGAGAATCTTATTTCCCGACTAAAGACCATGGGGTTAAAGGGAATCGAAGTTTTTTACCCGAACCACTCGGCAGAACAAACCGATTATTTTACTGAACTTGCAACGCGATATGATTTACTGGCCACAGGCGGTTCGGATTTTCACGGAGCGGTCAACCCGGAAATCCACCTCGGCACGGGCACGGGCGACCTTGCCGTTCCCTATGTTTTATATGAACGTCTGACCTGTGAAATATCACGCCTGAAATCAAGCGAGACCATCTGATGATGAATCCCGATTTATCCGCTCTCGAAACGAATCTGGGGTATGCGTTTAACAACAGGGTTTTTCTGGAACACGCGCTCCTGCACAGCTCTTTTGTAAACGAACTTCCGGACAAGGATGTCGAGAATAATGAACGTCTTGAATTTTTGGGAGATTCAGTTCTAAGCCTGATCGTCAGTCATTTATTAATGATCCGGTTTCCGGAGCTCAACGAAGGGGATCTGTCCAAAATTCGCTCCAACCTGGTCAATGAATGGCAGCTGTCCGAAATCGCCCAAAAAATAAAACTCGGGGACTTTATCCGGCTGGGCAAAGGAGAAATGCTGTCCGGCGGCCAGGAGAAAAGTTCGATTTTGGCCGATGCGTTAGAGGCGCTGCTGGCAGCAGTCTACCTGGACGGCGGGTTCAACAGGGCGTTTGACGTGATCCGGCTTCATTTTTACGGCCTGTTCGACGGCCTGTCCATTGTGGAAGAAAACCTGGACTTTAAAAGCCGGGTCCAGGAAATTGTCCAGGCAATCGGCAATCTGTCGCCGACTTACAATATTATCAATGAAGCCGGCCCCGACCATGACAAAACATTTGAAGCCGAACTGGTTGTGGGCGACATCATCACCCGGGGTTTCGGCAAAAGCAAGAAAGCGGCAGAGCAGGCGGCCGCTCAAAAGGCGATTGCTCTGCTGACCGAAATCCCATACCGGTTTTAACCTTTCGATTTTTTATTTATTTTAACCCTCCACGCGATGCAACCCAGTCAATGAAACCTTCGGCGAAACCGTTTATTATCCCTATTTTCATCCCTCATTCCGGGTGCCCCCATCAATGTGTCTTCTGCAACCAGAGAGCCATCACCGGCACTTCGGGTGTTCTTCCCGCGGAAAGTGAAGTTCGGGCGATGGTCGATAAATTTCTCGGCTATAAACGAAAAAACCGGTTTCCGACGGAGATATCTTTTTATGGCGGCAATTTTTTAGGGTTGGCACCGGACCGGATTCAACGATTGCTGGATCTGGCAATGCCCTATGTGGAGTCGCGAAAAATAGACGGGATCCGCTTTTCCACGCGGCCGGACACCATTGACCAAGACCGGCTCAACCTGATCAGGCCCTATCCGGTGTCCACCATTGAACTGGGGGTTCAGTCCATGATCAACCCGGTTCTTGAAATGGCCGGGCGAGGGCATTCGGCGGAAGACACGGTAAACGCCGTCACATTGCTCAAGCATCAAAACTATTCCGTCGGACTGCAGATGATGACCGGTCTGCCCGGGGATACTGACGTGTTGTGCCTGGAGACCGCCCGGCAAATCATTGGGCTGAAGCCGGACTTTGTTCGAATTTACCCGACCCTGGTCATTGCCGGCAGCCCGCTGGCGGATTTGTATCAAAACGGCAAATACCGGCCGCTGACCCTTGAAAATTGCGTAGCCCAGCTGACGAGACTTTATTTGCTTTTTCAGGAACACCACATTGATGTGATCCGAATGGGCCTGCAGGCGTCGGATGAACTCGACAGTCCTACGACCGTACTTGCCGGACCGTATCACCCGGCGCTGGGGCATATGGTTTTTTCGAAAATATTTCTGGATGCCGCGTCCGAAAAAATCCGAAAAAAACCATCCCCCTATGACAGGGTGACCCTGACGGTGCATCCTGAAAGCCTGTCCCGCATGCAGGGGTTGAATAAAAAAAACATTGATGAATTAATGCATATGTTTAGCATCCGGCTGCTGGAAATAAAAACAGACGCCGCCCTTGATCGGGATGCGGTTCACGTTAATTAACCGGCTGTGGAAAAACGATTGCGCTGAATAACCGGTGGACCGAGGTATCCGCAGACTTTCCGCACTCATGATTGATAACTGCTTTCAGATGCTTATCTTTAGCATAAAAATATCCCATTCGGAGACATTTCATGGAAATATTAACGGCAGCGCCTTCCGCCGAGCGCTCGAAATTATATAAACGCGCCCTTTTACTGGCCCGGATCACGGTGCTGTATAACATCTTAGAAGGGCTGGTGTCCGTATTTTTCGGCATCAACGATGAGACCCTGTCGCTTTTCGGGTTTGGCGTGGATTCGTTTGTGGAAGTCATTTCCGGCATCGGTATCTGGCACATGGTGAAACGGATTAACTCCCTGCAAACCAATGACTCGGATCCATTTGAAAAAACCGCGCTGAAAATTACCGGCAGCGCATTTTACCTGTTAACCGCCGGCCTTATCTTCTCCGCAGGCATCAACCTCTATCTGGGTCACCATCCCGAAACCACGTTCTGGGGAATTGTAATTTCGCTGATCTCCATCTTCTCCATGTGGTTGCTGATCCATTATAAACTGCTGGTAGGCCGGGAACTGGCCTCGGACGCCATTATCGCGGACGCCAACTGCACAAAGACCTGCCTGGTCCTCTCCTTTGTATTGCTGTTTGCCAGTTTGGGATATGAACTCACCGGTTTCGGCGGTTTGGACGCCATCGGCGCCGTTGGGATCGCCATTTTTGCCTTTCGGGAAGGAAAAGAGGCGTTTGAAAAGGCGGACGGCAAAAGCTGTTCGTGTGCGTCGTGCGGGTGCCGGGATTAATGAATTTTGTTACTCACGACTCAAGCGGTTTTCCGCATCGGGCGCAATAATCCCCCGCGATAAAAGTGCGTTGATTGCAGGTCGGACAGTTTCGCTGCTGATCCGCGCCGCAAAACGGGCAGGACGTTGCATGGGGCGGAAGGTTTTTCCCGCAATGATAACACTTTCCCTTGGCCAGTCTTTTTAACTGGAGCCGGTGCTTGTTAAAAATCTTGTTCTGAATAATATAAATGGCGATCAGGGCGCAGCCGATGGACGCGATGATCACGAGGTAATGCCAGATGGCAACGATATGCAAAGCGGTTAATATTTCAAAGAACTTCTTAAAAAAATGTCTGGGGATAAGATCCAGTACCGTTTTCAGAATTTTAAAAAATATGGGAATGAAGGATATGACAATCAAGTGCGCGGATATCAGAATCTGCAGTTTCGCGTCTTTGGCAACGCTTCGGACACCCCAGAAATAAAACAGAATAAACAACGGCAATAAAAACAGCATCTGCCAGAGTAATTCCTTAAACGGATACCTGAACTCGGAATTTTTAAAATCCTTAATGAGCAAATCGCGGCGCGCGGCATCCTCGCTTTGAATAAACGCCCACAGGTCTTTTATTTTATCTTCTGCATTCAGCTGCTTTTCGATGTCCAAAATCTGAGAATTAAAAAGTTCAATCTGCTGCTCTTTGTCTTTCATTGAACTGGAAATGGATGACAGCTTATCTTCTTTCGTGTCATTTTCCGCTATGTTTTCCAAAAGCGAGGTATCATAAACATCCTTGGTCTCTTTAAAACCCGAGGTGAACTGGTTTTTCTTCACCTCGAGCTGCGCAAGGGTTTTAAACAAATCCAGGATTTTTTTGTCCTGGCTGATCGCCTGTATTTTTTTAAAAAATTCCCGGCAAACAGGGTGCATTTTCTGTATTCGCGATGATTCAAACTGGCTGGTGTACTGGTATGAATAATTATTATAATCCGCAAGAACCAGGTTTTGCAGTTTGGAAATTCTGTTTGCTTCGGTCCAGTTGTTCTGGATGAGAACTTCCCGGCATTCATAGGGAACATATTCCGCAGGCGAGGTTAACTGTCTTGTATGATCATCCAGCCCCTGGAAAACCACAAACAGAATAAACAGGTCCAGTGCGATGATCACGCACAGCGACAACTTGCTTAAGGGTTCTTCATCATTAATTCGAAACAGCCGGTTTTTAAATTTTAGCATTCGTTGTCGGATCATCGCTATTTATCCTTAAACACCTCAGGGTAATTTTTTTTGGCACATTCAGGGCACATTCCATGACTGAATTTTGCTTCCGAGCGGTCTGTAATATAGTGTTCCA
>JAHECJ010000139.1 GCA_024641805.1 Desulfococcus sp. | reverse complement strand
AATGTCTGCAAGCATTCCCGAGAGCAGATCGGCGAGCGGGGCAAGGGAGTTGTTCTGATACGCCTGGTTTTCTTTGAGCCCTGCCAGGATCTCACGGGCCGCCGACGTGTCTTCCTGCCGTATAGCCGCTTCCGCTTTCAAGAGCAGCGCCCGCTGCATGACGACCCCATCATAATTTCTTAGCCGGTGGTCAACCTTATCGATTATTTCCCGTGCGATTTCCGCCGCCTGCTGATTCTGTCCGGATGCCATTAGAATACTGGCGTGCTGAATTTCCAGGTATGGGTTATCGGGAAAGCGATTGACGAGATCATCGGACAATTTCATGGCGTCTTTGGTCCGGTTGGTTTCAAAATTAAGAAAGATGTCCGCCAGCAGGCTCTCCGCGCCTAACCGATGCAGATCGCTATTGTGATACGCCCGTTCCAGTGCTTTCACGCCGTCCTCTGTGGAACCGCTGGGAATGAACCATAAAAAATTAATCGCTTTTAAAAATTTCGGCAGGCGGCCGGCAAAATAAGAGTATGCCCCCAACGGAAAGTAAAGGTCTTCGCAAGGCCGGCAGGCGGACGAATCAGATTGCGCTCCCCGGCAGTCCTGATGGTCGCAAATCTCAATTGCACTTTCAAGGTACTTGCGGCCGCGCTCTCCCAGAACGCCGCCTTTGTATAAATTGCCGTCATGTGCTTCCAAACGTCCGAGGTAGGTGTATGAAAGCCCCAGATAGTGCAGGGCATCCAGATCATTCTTATCTTTTGCCAGCATGCGTTCCGACTGTTTGATGGCCGTGTCCAGATGCTGACGGAGCAGGTTCTCATAGAGGGGATTGCCCTCGTCTACACTGTTTTTCCAGAAAAGGACGACCGCCTGGTAAAATTCCCGGGATGGGTGGTTCGGATCAATATCGGAAATCGTTGAAAAAATATCCGATGCCCGGTCATAATCCCCGGAAAAATTGACTTCAATGCCTTTTAATAAAATCTGGCGGATGGCATCCGGTTCCGCCCCGGCGATGCCGCCCCACAGGGATATCACCAGAATCACAGCAATACTGATTAATGTCCGCAGTCTATTCATTTTCTGATTATTCAGCCTGTTCAAATTGTTCATCGGGTTCTGACGTCTCCGCCTGTTTGCGGATCCTTTTGAGCAGATCTTCCAGATCCCCTTTTATCCGGAAAAATTCTTCGATCGTCAATCCGCTTTGGCAAAACATTTGCTCCGGAATCGCAAACGCCGGGGTTTTTAATGCCTTTCCCTTTTTTGTGAGCTTCACAAACACCTTTCTTTCATCCGCCCTGGAACGGGTTCGTTCAAGCAGACCGCAACTCTCCATCCGTTTCAGCAGCGGTGTCAGCGTGCCTGAATCGAGCAAAAGACGTTCTCCCAGATCGGTCACACTTTGCTGCGTATTTTCCCACAGCACCATTAAAACCAGATACTGCGGATAAGTAATGCCCAACTGATTCAGAAGGGGACGGTACAGGCGCGTCAGGCTTCGGGAACAGGCATAGAGCGCAAAGCAGAGCTGGTTGTCGAGTTTTAGAAGTTCATCATTGGGTTTCAACGTTCACCTTTGTTTTTCAATAGCTTGACAGAGCGGAATTCCTTTCCCGACAAAGGCACTCCGTAAATTGCCGGATAAGAAATCAGACCTGCAATTACAGGCTATTTATTATTCAGTGGGGAAAAAATTTTCAAAAGGAATTTTAAGGGTTCAATTTTTTGGGGGTTGGGCTTAAATCCTTGTTAAACAATTCGCGAATATGCTCGACCCGTTTCCGGTTGACGCCGAGATCGGAATATCCGAGCCGGGATGCGGAGCGCACTTCAATCACATTTTTTTCCGGAAAATAAAACTCCACATCATCCACATATCCCATAATGGCGGATGTGCACTCAATACGGAGATAATCTTCTTTTTCTTCAACGATGGTCATTTTCGAGCAAATTGATACGTCGGTTTTTAAACGGTTGATGGCATCCTGACGGCTCCCATTATAGATGATCGGAGCGATTGCATGGTCTTTGTCGGTTGCCTGACTGCAGACACAATTGGGGCTGGACGGGCAGTCCGTCAGCCGGCCGTTGGTAACTCCCAGGTTGTCCGGCCTCGTTCCGGCGCAGGAAATTATCATCATACATCCGATCATCATAAAAAAAAGTCGTTTCATCCGTCACCTCATTTTTTGGGTCAAAATTATTTTAGCCAATTAAATTGTGCACAATTTAATTTGTTAAGGCAGATAAGTCAACATAAAACTTCAAAATATTGCCGGGAAATGCCTGCTTGTTCCGGCAGCTCCTCGAACTATTACTGGATAGATGAATTCATTCAATTTTTTATTACACTTTGTCTGCTGTTTCTTTACACTTTTCCTCCGATATCTGTCGGCGTAAAAATAACAGCGTCGTTCATCGCATAGTATTTATGGCTTTTCGGGAATAATGAGTTACGGAGAATGTCTGGCATAATTTTTGAATCTTTTAAAATTACGATATTAAGTAAAGATAACAATGTCTGCCGTCCTTATTATACAGCATAAATTAATTAACCATGGGGGAGGGTGTTTATGTGGAAATATGAGAAACCGGACAATCTGGTTGAGTGGTGGGAAGAAAGCGTCCGTAAATTTAAAGATAATACCCTGTTCTGGGTCAGAAACGCCGGCAATACCCTTGATTCGGTAACATACGGGGAAATCGGCGAACGCATCAATAATACCCGCGCCGGACTGGCTCATGCCGGAATCCGGGAAGGGGATTACGTTGGCATTATCGCCAATAACCGTCCGGAGTGGGCTGTTTTATCTTACGCGACCTACGGCCGCAATGCCCGCTTTGTTCCCATGTACGAAAAAGAACGGACCCGGACATGGGAATATATCATCAGAGACAGTACGGTCAAAGTCCTGATTGTTTCAAGCCGGGAAATTTATGACAAGGTAAAAGGATTTTTAAAAGAGATACCGACGCTTGAAAAAATATTCGTCATTGATACGGATGGTGAAAACAGCCTTAAAGCCCTTGAAAACGCGGGAGCAAAAAATCCTGTTGAACCGGTCATCCCGAACCCTGACGATATCGCCATTCTTATTTATACTTCAGGAACAACCGGAGACCCGAAGGGCGTCTTGCTCTCTCACGGGAACCTCACCTATGTTTCAAGGGGCGGATACAAAATTTATCCGGAACTGAATGAGACCCACGTCGGCCTTTCAATTCTTCCCTGGGCCCATTCATACGCCCTGAGCGGTGAATTGAACAACTGGATACAATTTGGCGGATCTCTTGGCTTCATGCGCGATGTGACCACCCTCGCGGAAGACCTGAAACTTGTGCGGCCCACCTATCTGGTCTGCGTTCCCCGGTTGTTTAACAAGATATATGACGGCATCATGGCCCGCATGGAAGAGGCGGGAGGGGTCAAGAAAAAACTTTTTAATGCGGCCCGGAAAGCTGCCCGGGAAAAAAGAGGGCTCAAGGGACAGGGGAAATCCAGCCTCATCACAAACATAAAATTCGCTGTTCTCGACAAGCTGGTTTTCAGCAAAATACGGGCCGGTTTCGGCGGCCGGCTCACCGGCGCGCTCACGGCCAGTGCGGTCATGAACAGTGAAATCGGAGAATTTTTTTATGACATTGGCGTTCCTGCTTTTGATTGTTACGGCTTGACCGAAACATCGCCGGCAGTAAGCATGAACTGCCGGAATTCCTACCGTCTCGGCAGTGTGGGAAAAGTCCTTGAAGGACAGAAAGTTGTTATCGACAAATCCGTTGTTGAATCCGGTGCGGATGACGGTGAAATTATCGTCTACGGGCCGAACGTCATGCATGGATACCACAATAAACCCGCAGCCACCCGAAAGGTCATGACAGCGGACGGCGGTTTCATCACCGGGGACCGGGGCAGATTCGACGAAGACGGATTTCTTTATATAACCGGACGCATCAAAGAACAATACAAGCTTGAAAACGGCAAGTATGTTTTCCCCGCTGCAATAGAAGAGGATATTAAACTGCTTCCCAAGGTGTCCAATGTAATGGTTTACGGCGACGGGAAACCCTATAATGTTTGTCTTGTTTACCCGGATTTCGAGGTTTTGGCCAAATATGCCGAAAAAAATAATATTCCCTCTGACCCGGAAACCCTTGTAAACAATAAAGCGGTCGCTGACATGATTGAAAAAGAAATCGTCGAATTCTTAAAGAAAAAATACGGCGGATATGAAATTCCCAGGAAATTTTTATTTCTGACCGAAGACTTTACGCTTGAAAATGAAATGATTACGCAAACCATGAAGCTGAAACGGCGGATCGCGATAAAAGAATACCAGAGCCTGATCGATTCAGCCTATGCGAAACCGTAAACCCATTTTTAATCCGGGGTTTTTTCTTTTTCAGCGACGTGATCGGGGCCCGTTCTCTATAACAGGTTGTTGAAAAACGTTATGAGCGCAGAGAAAACAAGGCCCCAAATTTAAGCCGGGGCAACGAAAAAGCGGAGTTTATGTCTATAAATTAGCACTTTGAGGCGAATTTTAACGCAGTTTTATCAAGCGCAATAGTTTTTCAACAGCCTGTTAAGCCCCAATCACAATATGTCCTTCGGAACCACTCTTCTCGTCCAGGTATTAACGCGTTTTTTTATGTTTGCCTTGGAATCCGGGTTGAACGATAGTGTCGTTTCCCATGAATTTTCAGGTTTAAACTCCACTTCCATGCCTTCTAAAACAATTTTTGCCACGTTTTCGGAGTGAATGACGGTAATGCATTCCGTGTTTAGGTTTGTGCTTCGGGGATCGAGATTAAAGGTTCCAATGACGGCTATTTTCCCATCAATCACCATCGTTTTGGCATGCAGACCAAATGTTGGGGTAAAGTCTATGGCTGATTGCAGGGCGCCGGTCATGATTTCATATCTGACGGCGGCATCGGGACGAAATTCGAAGACCCTGACGCCGGTTTTCAGTAACGTTTCGCGGTCCCGCTGATATCCGCTAAAGGCTTCAAGATTATCAGTTGATGGGAGACTGTTTGTCATTATTCTGATTTTAACACCACGTGCTGCGGCTTCTCTGAATAAGTTTTTCATGGGATCGGTGGTAATCAGATAAGGAGATTGAATATCGATGGAATGCTTTGCGTTTCTGACCAGTTCAATTAAAGCATCCGTGGTGACTCCGCCTCCGTCTAAACGGTTGACCTTATCATTTTTACCGGGTTTGTCGGAAACAAAATCAACATTATCAGCCCAAATCAGTTTGCCGGAATCTTTAATGCCTTTAAAGGTGGTGTGCAGATTTTCTATTCTGTCTTTAACCTGCGGCCAGAAATTTTCAGGATTGCAGGCATAATCGTGAAGTTTTTTAAATTGGTCCGCGGCAATAGCTTTAACACTGACGTTATCTTCCAGTTTCGTTACAGGGACACTCAGCGGATTATTCCAGAATTCATTAAAGGAGTGCTGCACCTTTTGGGTTGCTTTCCCAAGTAAAAGGACGTCCCTGTCTCTGAAATTATATTCATGATCGTAGTCGAAATATTCATCCGCAATATTCCGTCCGCCGGTAATGACCACCTGGCCGTCAACAATAAAAGTCTTGTTGTGCATGCGCTGATTGGCCGACCTGAAATCAACGGCAAATTTTTTAATCTTTTGATAAATGTTTCTCCCGAGGTTCACTCCCGGATTGTAAATCTTAATGTCAATATTCTCATGAGAATTCAGGGTCAATATATCATTGAGATCCGCGTCCACCATAATATCGTCTATGAGCATTCTTATTTTTACACCCCTGTCGGCAGCCCTGACCAGGAAATCACAGGCAATAAGCCCCACATTATCGGTGGAAAATATGAAGTACTGAATATCGATGGTTTTTTCTGCATATTCACAAAACCAGGCACGCGCAACCAGCGATCCGCCGCCGTCTTCCAATACATAAACTCCGGTTTCATCCTTTGTGAATTCGGAAAGGGACGCGAGTTCCTTTGAAAGGCTGACGGATGCATCCCTTTTTATTTCGTCGCAGTGATATGCTTTTTGCGAAAGGTTCTTGTCGTTTGATTGAGAACAGGAGGTTATCAAAATAAATGTAATTATGCAGAGCCATTTGATGTGATTTGATTTCATCATTCGTACCGGGTGTTTGTTATTATTATTACCCGGCATAAGCCGCCGGGGCCATTTATTGATAAGGGAATAGGGGATGTTAACGACACGCTTGAGCGGAGCCGCGCAGTCTGAGGCTTCCGAC
>JAHECJ010000138.1:5626-6292 GCA_024641805.1 Desulfococcus sp. | reverse complement strand
CCGAAAGAGCGGTTCGTGCATTTATGTATCTGTATACCTGCGAGTTAAATCAGAAACTGCTGCAGGAAATACCAACCCGAGGGCCTGAAGTTAAATTTGATATCCCCCGTGTCAGGAATATCATTCAGTCGGCTGCTCAGAGAAAAACGTTCGAACTCCTGGAAGCTGAATCTCTCGACATTCTAAAATCATATGGCTTTCCTGTCATTCCCGCACAACTTTCCGTTTCCATCGGGGATGCCGACCCGCAGACTGACAGAAGCGCCAGTATAATTCAAAAACCGGATATAAAATTGATGATGGGGTCAAGAATGATCCCGGATTTCGGCCCTGTGATTTTTATGGGTCCGGATGGGGGGATTTCAAGCATTTTCAACGACTGGGCTATAGGCTTGCCGCCACTTAACCTTACACTCGCCCGGCATATGATCGTATCTTCACCTAAACTGGGCCGCTTACTTAAAGCCAACAGCGGGGACACGGAATTCGATTTGAAAGTATGTGAAGAACTGCTCATAAAGCTGTCTCATTTGGTGGCCGATTTTACTGAAATTTTAGTGATGGATATTAATTTATCGCTGGTTCCGGGAAATCAGGCGCTGATCACTTCAGCAAAGATTTTCATATCGGCCTCCGCAATACCGCCCCCGCTCCATCTGATTATCA
>JAHECJ010000138.1:0-5605 GCA_024641805.1 Desulfococcus sp. | reverse complement strand
GAAACTCCCGCAACAGCCAGAAGCGGTCTGAATTTTTTTATCCGTCCGATCAAACCTGAAGATGCGCCTTTGCTGCAGAAACTCTGGTCCACATTCTCCTCTCGAACGCTCTATTACCGGTTCTCAAAGCAGATTAAGACACTTTCGCCCGAACTGCTGGTCACGCTTACGCAAATCGATTATGACCGCGAGATCGCCCTGGCAGCGATTCATCACGCGGAATCCGGAGAAGAGATGCTCGGGGTGGGGAGATTATATGGCGTTATGGGAGCCGGCACTTCCGAGTTCAGCGTCGTGATCGGGGATCCCTGGCAGGGTCTTGGAATTGGCGCACAGCTTCTTGCGCATCTTATTTTAATCGCCAAAGACCGTCATATAAGAAATATTTGGGGTTTAATCCAGCGGGAGAATAAAAATATGATCGAACTCGCCCGAAGCCTTGACTTTACTATTATCGGTGATCCAGATGATCCACAGGTCGAAGCGACATTAACGATCATGCCATGACCCTGTTTTAAATTTCAAGATATCGTATATTAATTGACAATAAATCCAAACATGTTAAAATTATTATATTATTCTTATTTTGAAAAAATCAGAGCGCATACATGGTCAAGGACAATATTCTTAGGAGACTGTAACCTGTGCAAGGAAATCCGGACAATATTTTCGATTTATCAAAAGAAACGCAGGCAATCAAAAAAACAGACAGAATAAAACGCAGCCTCTGGAATATATTCTCCAGCGGATTACCCGCAGCGTATGATCTTGAGGTGCTTCGTAAAATATTTTTACTGAACCTCATGTTTCTTCTCGGCAGTTTTTTCCTTATCCTTCTGGGCACAATCGAATTTATCCTGCAGGATTTTATATTAAGCACAGTCAATTTATTATTCTTTCTATTGTTGCTGGGGTTCTTTTTTTACCTGAGGAAAACGAGGAATCATAATTTCGTCAGTTTGACCGGCACAACAATAGCGGGATTTTTTTATTTTTTTCTTATCGCCTATGGGGGCAAGGGCAATACCGCATATGTGTGGACTTTCACTTACCCGCTCATCTCAATCTTTCTGCTCGGCGCAAGAAGGGGGACTTTTTTTTCTCTTATATTTCTGGCAATGGCATGTATCGTTTTTGTATTTGGCAGCAAAGTTGAATTTTTTGTGACCTATAATTTCTACCTTAAGCTCCGTTTTATCCCTGCGTACCTTACGATATATTTATTAGCTTTGGTGATGGAAAAAACCCGTGAAATATTCCGGGGCCGTCTGGAATCTGCAAAATTTGATTTAGAAAAAACCGTGGTAAAACTGGAAAATACCAATGAGGCGCTGAGGGAAAGCGATGAACAATACCGGCAAATTTTCGAATCCATACAGGATGTTTATTACCGCACAAATTTAGATGGGGAAATATTGATTATCAGTCCATCCATAAGGGATGTGGGGGGATATGATCCAAAAGAAATGATCGGACGGTCCGTGCTGGAATTATACAGTAATCCGGTTGACAGGGACCAGCTTGTCAATGAGATCGCCGTATCCGGCCAGGTGACCAATTACGAAGTGACGCTTAAGGCAAAAAATGGCCGGAAAGTCATCAGCAGTTTATCCGGTCGGCTGGTATACGGGGAAGATGGTCAGCCAGCTGGATTTGCCGGCGTTATGCGCGACATCACCGAGCGCAAACTCCACGCGGAAGCACTGCAGGAGACCGAAGAACGATATCGATTGCTTGCGGAAAACGTCACTGACAATCTCTGGACTTTTGATCTGAGCACGATGCGTTTTTCCTATGTCAGTCCTTCGGTCATCGGCATTAATGGTTTTACAGCGGAAGAAGCAACGGGTTTTCAGCTTCAGGACACTTTGACGCCTTCTTCTTTAGAACTGGCCACCAAAATACTGGCCGACGAACTGCTTGAAGCCAGTCGAAATTACGATCCTTCCAAATCGCGCACCCTCGAGTTGGAACAACCTCACAAAGACGGCACAACCGTTTGGACCGAGGTTTGCGTGCGGTTTATTTATGACAATGAAAAACGACCGGTCGCGATACTTGGCGTTACCCGCGATATCAGTGAACGGAAAAGACTGCAAAATCAGTTATTGAAATCACAAAAAATGGAATCCCTTGGCCTTTTGGCGGGTGGTGTTGCCCATGACCTGAACAACGTTCTGTCAGGGATCGTCAGCTATCCTGAATTAATATTAATGGATTTACCCGATAACAGTAAACTCAGAAAACCCCTTGAGACAATGCGACAATCGGGACTCAGAGCGGCTGCGATTGTCCAGGATCTTCTGACGATCGCCAGAGGCGTGGCCACAACGTATGAACCACTGAATTTAAATGATCTGGTCAATGAATATCTCAATTCTCCCGAATTTAATATGCTCAAACAATACTATCCGACAGTCACGGTAAAAACCGATCTCGACTCGGACTTGCTCAATATCGGCGGTTCACATGTGCATATCCGAAAAGTGATCATGAACCTGGTTGCAAACGCTTCGGAAGCAATTAAGGGGAACGGCAATATTGAGATATCCACCATGAACCGTTATGTCGATCAGCCATTAAAGGGGGATGATGAGATCAGCAAAGGCGAATATGCCGTTCTGTCGATATCCGACGATGGTTCAGGAATAGCATCAAATGATCTTGAGAGGATTTTTGAACCGTTCTATACCAAGAAGAAAATGGGCAGAAGCGGTACCGGTTTAGGCCTGTCCGTCGTTTGGAATGTCATCCAGGATCACAAAGGATATATCGATGTGGCAACTGACGAGAACGGCACAACGTTTAAATTGTACTTTCCAATTACCCGGGATGCCATATTGAAAAAAGAAGTCCCTTTATCTGTCAAAGATTATAAAGGCAATGGAGAGAAGATTCTGGTCGTTGATGATGTGGAAAGCCAGCGAGAAATATCCTGTAAAATCCTGGAGGCCCTCGACTATAAATGCATATCTGCTTCCAGTGGAGAAGAAGCGGTTGAATATATGGAAAAAAATACCGTAGATTTAATTCTGCTGGACATGATTATGGACCCGGGCATCAGTGGTCACGAAACTTACGAGAGAATAATAAACATTCATCCCGGCCAGAAAGCTGTCATAGTCAGTGGTTTTTCTGAAACCGATGACGTCAAGAAGGCTCAGATACTCGGCGCAGGCAAATACATCAAAAAACCCTTAACCATAGAAAAGATTGGACTTGCCGTTAAAGAAGAATTGGGAAAATAACAATTTCAAATATCAGCCACTGCTGGATAACCTGGCGGCGCCGTCGGTTTTAACTCTTCAATTCTGATTTTTGTAACGCTTTACCTATCGACTGGATGCACGACTTCCGCCGAATTCATCATTTCCAGCCGCATGCTGAATTCATGAGCGGAGACGCCGGATTGCCAGTGGCCGGTGATTTGAGCAATATATACAATCCCGAGGAAGATAAGAATAATCGTGATGCCCAGGGTCGAAGGCTTCCATGCCCTCTGTTTTATACCAGCGCTTTCAAATCGCAATGTCTGTTCCACCGGGCAGACGGTCATACAATCCATGCATCCGGTACATTCCGGACTGTCCATTCTGTTTTTCAGATTCACTGGCAGATATGACGGGCATGCCTGATGACATCGCTCGCAATGGATGCAGGTTTCCGGATTTCTATAAATTCGCGACAGACTGAATATTGCAAAGATTCCCATCAGAGCCCCATAGGGACAAAAATAACGGCACCAGAAATTGCGCACCCATAAAGAGCCGACAACTAAAGCCCCAAGAACCATTGCTGTCAGTAAGGACATCCTGGTAAAAAAATACAGCATTCTTACATCCGCCAGCTTGTAATACGGACTTTGCATGAACCCGTAAATCGCATCGCAACTCATTGCAATAGTGATATAAATAAAAAAAAGAAGCAGGAGATATTTCACACTGCGCAAAGGATAATCAATCCATGGGTGAATTCTAAAATTTTTACCAAATAGCCTTTTGCCGAACTTCCACATCCATTCGGAAATCGTTCCGACAGGACAAAACCAGCCGCAAAAGGATTTTTTAAACAGCAATGAAATCACCACCGCAAATCCCAGAATGACCATCGCCGCTGGATGGGTAATATCCCAGTCTCCGGTCTGAATAAACCGCTTCCACCCCATCAAAGCACCAATGGGAAGAAATCCTTCTACGCCGACGGGCCTTGCAATGGTGATATCTCCATTGCCTGCGGCCTGCATGACAAAAAGATAAAACTGAATGCCGATTTTAACTGTAAGGGCGACGACAGCCAGTTGTATCCAGTTCCGGATTCCCCAGGCCGGGTCTTTCGTTTTCATACGCGCATCCTGTGTTTCTATGGAATAAAATTTTTAAATTTTTATACCATGAAAAAATCCATATTTAATTGATTTAAGTCAAGGCATAGTTCCCACTGGGCAGTATTAATAATGATCATGCAATACCCATGGTGATTAAACACCTGAAGTTCAGCTGATAGGAGAAAAGACATGGCGAACAATGATCAGTGCCGAATTTTTTTGGGGGAGCGATGCTTTTTGCAATTTATTCAGCGAGGATTGACGATCGGGCAATGCTTCCCTGCCATGAAAAGCATATTTTAGAAAAACAAAGGCAGCGTTTCACCCGACTTTTTAAGGAAGATATCATTCAGTGGCCGACATGAGCCCTTTCCATGAGAATTCCGCTGCTTCCTTAAAAAGTTCGATAATCGCCGCCTCGGAATTCAAAGACCGTAAATTTGTACTGATGCCGCTGTTTAAAAGGCTTGCAAACCCATGGCTGAATAAAAATCCATGGAAAAGAATTTTTTCAGCCGTTTTCTTTGAAAACTTTTTAAACATCGGGGAAGCAATCAGCTTTTTTAAATTGATGTCAAAATTTTTTTCGCTGAACAATGTGTTGATCTCTTCATACCCTTCGTCGTGGATGCATTTAAAAAGATATTTTTCTTCCTTTGAAAACAAGACATATCCCAGTCCCATGTCAATAAACGCATCCCCGCTGATGTCCCTGGACTGGTATTCCTGCAGAACCTGCCAGGCCCGTTTCACCACCGACTCTTCCACTTCCCTCATGGATTTCACGCTGGTATAAATAGGCATGGTGGAGGATTTCAATTCGCGTGCAACGGCGCGGGCAGTTAAATTTTCCATGCCGCTTTTGCTGACAATCTTAAATGCAGCCTCAAAGATGTCATCAATTATAAATCGTTTGCGTCTCGCCATATTTTTTGTGTTTTGCGATTAATAGAAACGAAAAGCAGATTTGAATTACGCGGATTATGCCGGCAATCCAAAATTTGTGCCAGGTTTCAGGCCTGAAAAGAATCCTTCCTGAACACTGAAACCTCAAACCCTACGTTTTTCGCCAGGAATCTATCTTTAGCCTGCTATTGAATCCCGAACCGGGTGATCAATTCCAGGCTCAATTCCGGAATATAGGTAATCATCATCAGGCCGATCAGCAGGATAATTAAGAACGGGATGGCCGCCCGGTAGAGTTCCAGAACCGGCTTATTGAACCGAAAGGACGAAATAAACAGATTCATGCCCACCGGCGGTGTTGAATAACCGATTTCC
>JAHECJ010000137.1 GCA_024641805.1 Desulfococcus sp. | reverse complement strand
GACTGGTAAGTGACATCATCCTGTATACCCACCATAAAATGATTCTTAACCCCCACGGATCGCATATTGTCGAACACCGCCTTGACCATGGCCGGGGTGAATTCCTTGGAACCCAGTCCGTACCTTCCTCCGGTGATTTTCATCTGGGGCATGTCGCCGTATTCCTTGAATGCGGCACATACATCCATATACAGGGGATCACCAATGGCGCCCGGTTCCTTGGTCCGGTCCAGCACCGTAATATGCTCCACCGATGATGGGATGGCTGAAAGAAAATGTTCGATGGAAAACGGCCGGTACAGCCGTACTTTTACCAGGCCCAGTCTGTCGCCTTTGGCATTTAGCGCGTTTATCACCTCTTCAATGGTTTCCGTAGAGGACCCCATGGAAATGATGATGCGCTCTGCTTCCGGATGACCGATATAGTCGAACAATTTGTAATGACGCCCGGTCAGGGTGCCGACTTTTGCCATGGATTCTTCGACAATCGTCGGGATCTGCAAATAAAAAGGATTGGCAGCTTCACGGCCTTGAAAATAAATATCCGGATTCTGGGCGGTTCCCCGAACGTGGGGATGTTCCGGATTCATGGCCCGTGCCCGGAAATCCCTGATGGCTTCATGGTTCACCAGAGCGGCGATATCTTCATAATCAATCAGCTCAATCTTCTGTATTTCGGAAGATGTGCGGAACCCGTCAAAAAAATGCAAAAAAGGCACACTGGATTCGATGGCTGACAAATGGGACACCAGCGCCAGATCCATCACCTCCTGGACTGATCCGGAAGCCAGCATGGCAAAACCGGTCTGACGAACACTCATTACGTCACTGTGATCCCCAAAAATGGATAATGCATGGGCGGCAAGGGCTCTGGCTGAGACGTGAAATACGCAGGGCAGCAATTCACCGGAAATTTTGTACATATTCGGGATCATGAGCAACAGCCCCTGGGAGGCGGTAAAGGTCGTGGTCAGCGCGCCGGCAACCAGTGACCCGTGAACCGCGCCCGCAGCACCGGCTTCGGACTGCATTTGCTTGACGTTTAATGTCTGGCCAAAAATATTTTTCCGGCCCTGGGCGGACCATTCGTCCGCGGTTTCTCCCATTGAGGTCGAAGGTGTGATCGGATAAATTGCAGCAACATCACTCAAGGCATAGGCCACGTGCACCGCCGCAGTATTTCCATCAATTGTTTTCATCTTCTTAGCCATAATGAAATACTCCGTAAGGTAAAATAAATTAATACTTAAGAGCCGCTAAAAAACAGCGATCCTGGGTAACAGGGGAAAGTCTAAAAAATTATCTTAAATCAGATATTATGTAAAGGATAAAATTTTTCGCAGATTATTTCAGAAAAATCAAGGATATAGACCCAACGATATTCAATTCTGGCGCAGATGAAGCAATAAGGATTTTATTCGACTTTGTAAAGCAGATCAATATACTTTTCCATCATATCTTCCACAAGGCCGCGAAACGGGATGGTGGCCGCCATTCCGTAAACCGGCGCCATTTCCCCTTTTTCGTCCGGATGGGTCTTGACGAACTCAACCGATGACTTCAAATCCTCGATAAACCGGTCGGCAACGCCCGCGCGGGTGTGCCTGAGGGTCACGCAGATATGAACGCATGCCGGTTTATGCAACCCATTTAAACTCCACCCCTTCTGCCCCATCTGATCCATGACCTGGTAAATGTTCACGTCATCGGATGCAAATGCAATGACCCACAGGGGATCTCCCAAAATTCGAAGCTCAGGAATCTCATTTATCCCCTGTTTAATCGCAGATGCGGTTTCAAGTATCTTTCGGGTGGCTTCCATGTAGCCTTTCTCTCCTATGGTAACCAGGGCCGCCCAGCAGGCTGCGCTCAGGGCACCCGGACGGCTGCCGGCAAACGTGGGAGAGAAATACAGGCCTCCCGGCCAGTCGGTGATTGTAAAATACTGGTATCTTCGTAATTTTTTCCCGCGATAGAGGATCACTGACGTCCCTTTGGCGGCATATCCGTATTTATGGGTGTCCGCAGAAATAGAGGTCACTCCCGGAAGACGGAAATCCACCGGCGGAACATTATATCCCAGCTTTTCCGCCCACGGCACTACGAATCCGCCGAGGCAGGCGTCCGTATGGAATCCGATACCTTTTTTCCTGGCCAATTCCGACAGTTCTTCGATAGGATCAATCACGCCATGGGGAAAACACGGGGAGGATCCGACAATGACAATCGTGTTTTTCGTAATCGCTTTTTTCGTGGCTTTTACGTCCGCCTTGAAATCCGGACCGACGGGGATGTGAATGATCCTGATATTAAAATACTGGGCCGCCTTGTCAAATGCCGCATGAACTGTCACAGGAACGATCATTTCCGGCCGGGTGATGTTCTTTTCTTTTCGGGCCCGGTCCCGATAGGTTTTCATTGCCAGCAGGATGCTTTCCGTTCCTCCGGATGAAACCACCCCGCAGATTTCATCATCCGTTTTATTGGCGCCAAGCATGGAAGCCGTCATGGAGACGATCTCGGACTCGAACTTGGTGGCGCTCGGCCAGATATCGGAATGCAGTGGATTGCTTTGGGAATTAAATCCGTAGATCTGATTTAAAAACTCAATATGTTCCTGATCCCCGTGATATACGGCACCGGAGACGTATCCATCTTCCCAGTGTGACATTTCCCGGCCTTTAATGTCTTCCATGATTCTGATAATATCTTTTTTTTCGACACCGCTGTCGGGAAGGCGCGCAAAACTCGGAACCTTGTCTTTATAAGGTTTGAGGGAGCCTTCCAGGTCCGCCATCATGGAATTGAGTTCCTTCTCAATGATTTTTCTGACAAACGGAATATCTTTGACGGTATTAAACATCCGGGTGGCGATCCCCTGGGGAAGACGGGATAAATATTTATCTAAAATCACCTGTAATTCCAATGGTTCCTCCAAGATTACTCACAACAATTTTGGTAACTGTTCAGCCGACCGTATGCCCGCCGGTTTCGTTTATAGATATTTTTGAATTCCCTGAACATCCGGTCATAGAGTCGGGTATGGTCCGGATTTGGATAATAGACGCTGCCGACTTCGACCGCATCCGCGACATCATCAAAGCTCATGTACCCCAGGGCCACAGATGCCAGGAACGCCGCGCCCCGGACATTGGCCATGATGGGGTGCTTGATCTGCAGTATTTCACGGTTAAACACATCCGCGTGTATCTGGCACCAGACATCTGATGCGGCACCGCCCCCAATCATCCGGACGGAATTCAGGCGTCGTTTGACGAATTTTTCCACCGATTCCAGCAGCCAGCGCCCGTTGTATGCCACGCCTTCCAAAACGGCCCGGACCATGTGCTCCCGTGTTGTTTCCAGGGACTGGTTGAAAAAACCGCCGCGAACGTATTTATCATCAAGCGGCGTCCGTTCCCCGTAAAGCCAGGGCGTAAAAATCATCCCGTTGCTGCCGGCCGGAATCCTGTCCGCCATATTGTCAAAAATCTGGTATACATTTGGCGGGCATTGTCCCACGAGAAGATCGTCTTTGTGAAAAAATATATTGTCGCGTAAAAATGTCAGGCAGGCGCCGGCGGTCTCCTGTTCATTTGCCACAAAGTACCGGCCGGGTATTGCTGAGGGAAGTGATGCAATTCCGCGGAGAATGTCGGTCTTTTTAAACGGCACATGGCAGGTCAGCCACGAAGACGTGCCAATATAAAAATGGGCGTCATAATCGGACACTCCGCCCGAACCGACAGCGGCCGCCTGGACATCCGGTGTTCCCATGATGACCTCGACATCCGGGCGCAGGCCAAGTTCCTCAGCCACTTCGGGTTTTAGCGGCCCCAGAATATCCACCGACTGTTTCAGTTCCGGCAGCTTGTCTTTTTCAATAGTTGCCATTCGGATCAGCCGATCATCGTAGGTGATATGATTGATATTCCGGTTATCCGTGACCCAGTGAAGCGTAATCGAATCAACGGATGCCGCAAATTTCCCGGTCAGCCGGAGATTGATGTAGTCTTTGGGTTCGAGAAACTTGTAGGTTTTGTGATAGATATCCGGCCGCTGGTTCTTAATATATAAAATATGGGCGATGGAATCTTTTCCGGAATGACTGGGGGCTCCGCCGGTTAACCGGATCCAGCGAGCAATTTTTGAAATGCCGTATCCTTCAACCTTCAAAAGGCCTTCGGATATTTCCTTCACATATTGACTCCCCCGGGAATCCAGCCATATCAAGGCATTGGTCAAATGGTTCCCGTTTTTGTCCACCGCCACCGTTCCCGACCACTGGGTGGAACAGCTGATGGCAATGATATCCTCCGGGGGAACCCTTTTTTTGTTCAAAATGATCTTGAATGTCTGAATGATGGATTCCCACCACTCATCGGGATCCTGCTCTGCGCCGCCATCCGGCAGCAGGTGAAGCTTGTTTTCGACAAAGGCGGAGTCGATCACCTCTCCCCGGGTGCTTACCAGCGCGGACTTGGGCCCTGATGTGCCCAGATCAATAGCAAGGATATACTTGTCGTTATTTTTCAGCATAATATCTTTTAATTTTTTGGGAGTTTTTTGTTTCGGTTAGGTTCTTTATCCTTCGACCCGCCGTCAGGGCGGGCTATGCGTGCTTAAATCCTGTCCCTCGAAATCAGCTCAATAAAAGTGGACATGCAGTTTTTTATTATTTGTATCAACAGGCTATCTGTTTCTGCGCCTGAAACGGATTTAAGCAATCGGCAAATTTTATGAGTGAGCGCTCACTCATAATGCATCAAAAACCTATAGTCTGTCAAGAAATTATTTTAAATCTGCCGCACATAGAGTGGAAACAATTTGAAATAAATAAACTTTATTGACACTCGCCTTTAAAAATGAGCCGCGAATTCTCCCCCCCCTATTAAAATAAGGAGCGGAGCATCACAGCTTCAATAAACATAGCAAGCTGTCGAACAGTTTACTGCGTTAATTGCGGGGGGTATAAATAAACGAAACCGCCTCTGTCTGGTCGGATGCCAGGCGAATGGACAAATTCAGCACCCGGTTTTCATCAGCCAATATCTGATCCAAATTCAGATTGCCTTTTGCATCGGTAACCGCCTGTTTTTGAAAGGTTCTCTGCTTGTCCTGAATAACCAGCATCTCATTGGCGGCCGGCTCTTTTTCGCCACAAACCACGAATTTACCGGTTTCATATTTTGCCAGCGGCGTCACGGTCCGTGAAACTTCGACAACGGCCTGCGCGTTTGCCGCATCAATCAATCCCAGGCCGAAAAGCAGCAGTTCCGCAATGGAAAATGCTCTTCCGCGGACCTGCTTCTGGGAGACACGAACTTTTTCGGAAATTTCCGTGCATAAAGGTGTTTTTTCAAGATAAATGACATTGGATTGAATCCCGCCGGAAAATTTGTATTTGGAAAACTCTCCCACGGATTTTTCACCGTCTTCCAGTTTATATATCAGCGGCCCCATTTTTGTTAAAACAGTTGAACAGCCGGATATACTGACGGATAATAATACGATAAACAAAACCCGGGCAATGCTGACATTCATCATGATTATCCTTTTCACCATTAATTTGTCGGATTTAACTGATTGACATAAAAATGAAATATTTGGTACATATTTATTTATTTTCATACCAAATAGTCAATACAATCTCAACTAATAATCCGGCAAGGAGACCATTGTGAAACGTTTATTGATTTCATTTTTTTTAATTTCCGCTCTTGCAGGCTGTATGATGGAGCCCTATAAAGAAGCATTTAATCCGGACTGCGGCCCCTATCCCACGCATTACATAGAAATTATCAACGGATTCCTGGATCAGTATCTGCAAAATCCGGAGAGCATAACAAACCTCACCATCATCAAACCGCCGGAAAAAAAAGTGCTGGAAGATAATCAGGATTCGATATCCCTGGCCAAGGGGAATGAGGTATGGGAGAGCTTTATCACCTTTGATGCGAAAAACAGAAATGGAAAAACAGTGCGGGATTTCCATGTGGTCTGGATCCGCAACAACCGGATTGTGGCGTTTGATTACAAAAAACCGGATCTGGCTTACCGTTTTGAACACCGGTTCGACCCCACCCCTCCCCCTGAAGAGGCTCCGGAGGCGACCCCGGATAATGCTGAAAAATAATAATTCTGTAACAAGTCAGATTAAATAATAAATAAAGCGCCGTTATTATAAAAAATAACGGCGCTTTTTTACCGGATGTGTTTAAATTCCAAGGCGGTATTCTTATTTTGCCGCTACCCTTGATAAACGAAAAACGCATTGGCGAGGTCAACAAACTCTGACACGGACAAGGATTCAGCCCGCCGGGAAGCATCGATGG
>JAHECJ010000136.1 GCA_024641805.1 Desulfococcus sp. | reverse complement strand
AAACCGGAGACCTTTCAAAAAGGCTGCTGTCCGCCAGCAATGATGAAATTGGAGCGCTGGCGCATGAATTTGACAATATGGTTTCCCGGCTTGAGCAGACCGCGATTGAGAACGATGAGATCAACAAGCAGCTTCGCAAAGATATTGAAAAACGTAAACTGGCTGAAACAGCCCTGGCGGAGAGTGAAAAACGGTTTCGGGCAATGGTCGAACAGGCCGGTGACGCAGTTTTTTTACATGATTTAAACGGGAATTTTAGGATCGTCAACCAGACTGCCGGTGATTTGCTCGGCTATGAAAAGAATAAGCTTTTAGGCTTATCAGTGTATGATATAGACCCTGGCGCTGTCAGGGAGCGTTCCCGGAGTGAGTTCTGGAAAAATATGAATCCAAATATACCGCTTGTCTTTGAAACACGGTATCAGCGACAGGACGGAACCTTTATTCCGGTCGAGGTGAGTCTGACATCCATTCAATACCGAGGGGAGAGATTGCTATTATCCATCGCAAGGGATGTGACGGAAAGAAAACAAATCGATGAGCAAATCCGCCAAACGCATAAAATGGAAGCAATGACAACATTGACTGCCGGGATTGCTCATAATTTCAATAATATTTTGTCTGTAATCATGGGGTGCACGGAACTGGCCATCGCAAGACTCCCGGAGGAGAATCAGGTGGTTAAGTTATTGAAAAAAATTGAAGATGCCAGTGCCCGGGCAAAAGAAATCGTCTGGCAGCTTATCCGCTTCAGTCAGACGTATGATCAGAAATTTCAACCCATCCGGGCATATTCGGTAATTGAAAATGCGATTAAGCGGATGGAATCTACTCTCCCTGATAAAATTAAAATTATCAAACAGCTGCATGAAGACTGCTATCCGCTTCTGGGGGATGCCGGCCAACTTCGGATCATTATCGAAAATCTTCTGACAAATGCGATTGAATCCATCAGTAGCGGCCGGGGGGTCATCGAAGTTCAGCTTGAAAATGTCTCTGCGTCGGAAGTTGAAAGTACCAGGAATGCCAATAGTAAAAACACTAAATTGATCCGGTTGACCATCCGGGATAATGGTCAGGGAATCGATCCGGATCATCTGGATCGGATTTTTGACCCGTATTTTACCACGAAAAATTTTTCAAAAGGCGCCGGCATGGGGCTTTCCGTTGTGCGCGGCATCGTCACAAATAATGGCGGATCCATCATGGTTGACAGTAAGATTGACCGGGGAACCGAGATCCATGTCTTTTTTCCGGCGACCGAGGAAAACGGTGAGACATACAATTAATGAAAGAAAATATTTTTGAAATAATCTAATCAGATCACCATCCCGGGGGCCGTGGCCGCAGGCTTATAACCACATACAAATATAAACCTCACTTCATTTCTTTGGTCACGGCCCCCTTTCTTTTCAGAGCATTCGCCTCATTTCTTTTAATTGCTTGATATTTCAATAAGCTATTGATATAAACCATCAGCTTGTATCTATTGCGAAGCCATTATTATTAAATTAAAAACCGGTTAGCGCTACTTATGTCAAAATTTATAGTTATCGGTCTCGGCGGTTCCATCGGCGCCATCCTGCGATATCTGGTCAGCGGGTATGTCCAGCAGTTATCGAAAAGTATCGGGTTTCCCTACGGGACGCTTTTTGTCAATATTTTCGGGTGTTTTTTTGTCGGAATGCTTTTCCACCTCTCTGAAACGCATGGCGTTTTTTCTTCCCAGTCCCGCTCGCTGATTTTTATCGGTATTTTGGGCAGTTTCACGACTTTTTCCACCTTTGGCAATGAAACGATGAATTTGTTTAGCGAAAGTGAAAACCTGCTGGCTTCCGCGAACATTGCGGCCCATATCGTTCTGGGACTCGGCGCCGTATGGCTGGGCCGGATCAGCGGATTTTTAATTTGGAGGTAATAACTGATGATTCCCGAGCAAGGATGTCTGCTGCGCATTTTTATCGGTGAGATGGATAAACATAACGGCAAACCCCTCTATGAGTGGATAGTCGTCAAAGCCCGGGAAGAGGGACTGGCCGGGGCGACCGCGTTAAGAGGCATGATGGGATTCGGCGCCAACACCCGGATGATTCACACATTTAAAATCAGGCGGTTATCGGAAGATCTGCCCATTATTATTGAACTCGTCGATACCCGGGAAAAGCTGGAGCGATTTCTGGGCATTATTGACGACAAGATTGATGCCGGCCTGGTGACGCTGGAGAAAGCAGAGGTCCGGTTTTACCGAAGCAAGAAAAAAAAATAACGGTTTCCGGGTGTTTTTAATTGAAATCCCTGTGTCCATGTGTTTTTCCCTTCCCAAAAAACAGCATGGTTATTTTTTGTCATAATATTTTTTATTCATCCTGACCATATCCGGGCGGCCCCATATTCGTTTTAAAAGTTAACCCCCAGCAGACTGATATCAAAACCGCATTTTTCGATCCCTCTTTCTGCTATCGTCTGACAGAAACAATCGCATTGCCGAACAGGTTAACCTGTTTGCCCAGACGATTCGGGCGGATGGAGAATTCGACATCCTCCATTAATGGAATGCCGGGAAAAGAATTATTTTGAATCACCGGCTTTCGTCTGAAGAACTGAACCTGATCGCAGAAGCTGATTTTAAAAAATGTCGCAAGGAAATCATTGGCCAGTTCTATAAACCGGTAACGCCGGCATGGTGAATCGAACCGGCATCCCAACGCTCCGCCGATAACAGCGGGGTGGGCCTGAGTGTCGCTATCATCTGATCAATTTCCACACCCGGCAGCATTTTGTCGGCATGAACATTCGCCACAACATTCCCGTGGGTTGCTCTGCCCCTTGTCTTGATTTGTCCGCCTCGCCCGCCGCCGTTATCAATGGGTTGTTCATGAATCCGAATCTGTACCCCGGCCTGTTGCGCCAATATATGTGTCTGATCATTTGATCCGGCATCAACGACAATAATTCCAGCAACATACTGATGGTCTGAAAATGATTGAATACAAGTGCTGATACGACTTTCTTCAGCTGAAGAAGATTTCTCCTCTTCAGCGTTTAGAAAAGTCGTTCGGAAAATCTTACTTGCCAAGCAATCCTTCTTTCAGGTCTTCATCGCAGGGATTATCAGAAAGCCAGATACCGAATACAGCCTTTTTGAAATCAAGCCCTTCCACAGTTGCAGCGAGTTTTCCCTTTGAAAATACACTGACACCTTTACCCGGAATATATACATATTCCAATATATCATCTTTATTTATTTCTGCCTTTTGAGCCAGAATAAATTTGTCTATCCGGTCCTTTAGAGGGGCGAGATTCCCATTGGTGGACTGCTCAAAACCTTCACGTAATGCATCTTCCAGCTTATTAGCGGACATGAAACCGGAAATCACATGTATTTTGATCGCCATCGGAATATCGGCATTGATAATTTCTTGAGCATTGTGCATTTTTTTCGGCAGATAGAGACCTGCTGCATAAATCGACATCCACATTTTTGTTCGGGTTCCGGCGCCATTCAAAAGTAATGAATTATCTCCGGCATTCATCGATTCCGGAATATTTTTTCCACTCACTTCCCTTGCTTGGGCCACTGAAGTCATTAATAACACCGCCAATACGCCAATAAACAGTTTTTTAATCATCACGCTTTCCTTTCTTATTTGGGTTGTCATTAAAGAAAACTGCCTTGCTTTTCTATGTTTCAATTTCTCGCAATAATGGTTTGGTAGGTCTCTTTTAAGCAGGCACTTGATTGTGACTGACATTTCTCACTTCCAAGGCACGTCGATAGCAGTATGTGTTTAAAAACGACATTATAGCAGTTCTCAGATTAATTTTCCGATTCAAAAATGATAGAAGCCAGTCATTGCGAAACGAAGTGAAGCAATCTCAAAGTCGAAGGGGATTGCTTCGTCGCTGACGCTTCTCGCAATGACAGACAAACGGAAAATATTTATGAAATCCACTATAATGCGAAATTTCTATTAGTGCATCATGTCGATAACCTCCCATCAACCGGTTCTGTTTTGGAGGTATACAAGATAGGCTTTTTGTAAAAATCCTCTCATCTATAAATCTAAAAAATTGGCATTTTATTGAGTTATCGTTGGAATGCGCCCAATATAATTGAAAGGATCAGGTGTTTTTTATCCAGATATTATGGATGTCCTTTATCTGTGTCTTCATCATGAATCCCGCATAAATGTTTGGCCAGTTTTTGTTTTCCCTTAAGATTAACCTGGCGCGAAATCATTATTCGCTGGGCCTGGGGCGATCCGGCACCATGCATGGATTCAGTCAGGTAGCCCACCGCCGCTGTTCCCAGCGTCAAATTTTCGATCAAGCGCAGGATGCGAAACCTGTTTTCAGTGGATACTCCTTTCCGCCCCTGATAATATTTTTCCATCCATTTTCCAATTTCCGGTGATTTGAAATCGGAAAAAGAAGGAAGGGTTACCATGAGACCGCCGGCAATGTCCTGGGCCAGGCGGGCAATTTCATATGGAAAGCGTGTCACATTCTGCTTCGAGACATTGGCCAGAAGCGTATTGACACAATAAGTTCCGCTAGGCTCTTTACTCCCTTCAGAAGCACAGGACAGGGACCCGCAATAGAGGGTCTCGTTTAAGTGGTTCATTTCAATAATTTTATCTTTTATATGGGATGCGTCCTCGACACCATTATACTGGGCTATGGTCTGAGTGGCACCGATCAGGACATCACCAACTCCAACCTTGCAGGCATAACTCTGACGATGATAGGAAGCGAATTTTTCAACCAGAGGCCCGGCAAATTCATACTCCTTGTTCATAAATACGCGATCCCAGGGAACAAATACATTGTCAAACACGACCAGTGCTTCATGCCCGCCGAAAACCGGATTACCCGTATCGGTCAGATCGGCTTCGAGTTTTCGCGTATCGCAGGATTGACGACCCATGATATATGTAATCCCTTCCGCGTCGCTCGGTAAAGCAAATGCAACCGCATAATCCTTATCCGCTTCACGCATGGCAATCGTCGGCATGACAATCACCTCATGAGAGTTTACCGCGCCGGTCTGATGGGCTTTGGCGCCTCTGACAATAATTCCGTCATCGTTTTCCGAGACTACATGAAGGTACATGTCTGGATCCGGCTGTTGATGGGGCGGCAATGATCGGTCTCCTTTTGGATCGGTCATGGCGCCATCACAGGTCAGATCATTTTCCTGGACAAATGCAAGATATTTCAGAAAACGTTCATAATAATCGGTTTGATGGGCCGCATCAATATCATACGTAACGATTGACAACGCATTTAAAGCGTCCATGCCGACACACCGCTGAAAACAGCATCCAGTATGCGCCCCCATCAGCCGCCCCATCTTGGTTTTTTTAATCAGATCGTCCGCGCTCTGGTGGATATGAGTGAAGCGGTTGATCGTCTTTCCGCTAAGGTGGGATGTGGCGGTCATGATTTCCCTGCACCCGGGACGAAGCGCCATTTCATACGTTTTGGCCACCGCTTTCATGGAGGGGCGTATGATGGGATGATCCACCGGATTTTCAATGCGTTCACCAAACAGGTAAACAACCAGTTTCAGTTTGCGCAGACTCTCTTCATATTGCTCTGCGGTCATCATCATAGAGAGATCTCCTTATTGTCGTATGCTTTGTTGATTACTCAATATTTCCGGACGCCGATCTCTTCAGATGCGATTCTGTCGTTACCGGCTGTTTTTAAAAGATACGCAAAAACATTTTTTTTTCATTACTTATTCAAATAGCTTAGTATACGCTCCATACCCTTCTTTTTCAAGATCGGCTTTCGGGATGAACCGCAGAGACGCCGAATTGATGCAGTACCTCAATCCCGTGGGCGCTGGCCCGTCATCAAACACGTGGCCGAGATGAGAATCTACATGCCGGCTTCTCACCTCTGTCCGTTTCATAAACAGGGTATTGTCCGATTTTTCAATCAACGCCTGTTCAGAAATCGGGCGGGTAAAGCTTGGCCATCCGGTACCGGAATCAAATTTGTCGGTGGATGAAAAAAGGGGTTCGCCGGAAACAACATCCACATAAATTCCTTCTTTTTTGTTGTTCCAGTATTCATTATTGAACGGAGGCTCGGTTTTGTCTTTTTGGGTCACCTCATACTGCCGCGGGGTCAGTCTTTTTTTAAGTAAATCATCCGATGGTTTTGAATAGTCTGATGTTGCAATAGAATCGATATTTTCGGGTTCATCTGCCCAGACTTTTTTCAGATACTGGTCCCGCCCGGAACCGCGCCGGTAATATTCATATCGGATGGGATTTTTTTTGTAATAGTCCTGGTGATATTCTTCGGCCGGATAGAATTTTTCCAATTGAATGATTTGGGTCACAAT
>JAHECJ010000135.1 GCA_024641805.1 Desulfococcus sp. | reverse complement strand
CCCCAGTTGCTCAATGTTTCGAAGCTGAACCAGTGGTAGGGGGTTCCAGGATAGACCCAACCCCATTTTCCGGTGGCCATAAAATAAAGTTTGTTCTGGAACAGTTCAAGCAGCCAGAGGATGGGTGCAATCACAATGACCTGCCTGACGATCCTTATCAAATGCGGCATGGTTTTTCCCCTCCGATCATTTGAAACTGTTTATAAAAAGTAGTTTGCGTCAATGAACACCCGGTTTTAGATTTCCCAGATATGTTTTAAATCATCTGCATTGTCTAACAGCAATTTTAGGTATACCATTTCAAGTTCTATCATTTCAGTATCGCCGTGCCGGAGCCATTCGGACATCCAGGCAAAGCGGATGGCCACGACAAATTTAACCAGAACTGTCCAGCTGATACCGGAAATCATGGCGGAGTTTTTGAGTCTGCGGATAAAATCAATGACCAGAGGCCCGGCAAGGGCTTCCGGGTTCTCAATTCCTATGCAACCGATCATGTTGGCGATATCATAAATTTCCGGCTTGATCCCTGAAAATTCCCAGTCAATCACTGCGTTAATGCCGTTGTCAGACCATATCACATTCAACGCGTGAAAATCCCCATGGCAAAAGGCGGCTGGAATCCGGTCGTGTGCCCTTGCAAAATCAGTATTCAGATAATCGACAACCGGTTGAATTTCAGTATGTAATTCGGGTTCAAAAGTTTTGATCTGGTCATTGAGCGAGGTGATGTAATTGATGATGGAAAAAGGGGTTTTGCCCTCAAAGCCGGGCATGCCCGAAGATTTTTCGCGTAAATCAATCAGAAAATCCGCGAGGACGTTTCCCCGCCATGGGTCAAACACATATTCCGGGCGTTTGAGCGGAACCCCGTCGATAAACCGGGAGATTTGCCAGAACCGGCTGTCAATATTTTCGATGTATGACCCGGCCTTTGATTCAAAATAGGGGTTGATCCCGCTAAGACCGCGTTTGTGAAGATTGTTCAGGTTGGAAATTATTTTCAGTTTGTGGTTAATCTCGTCTTCAATCAGGCTCTCAATGACATACAGATCATCTGCGATGCATTCAATAACAAACCGGAATTCACATCTTTCCGGGCTGCCGCAGATTTCTATATCTTTCCGGATGGCCCGAACCTCAAGGTTCCATTGGGAAGCGGCTCTGGTGATTGAATTAATTAATTGGGTCGACATATGAATAGGCTACGACAATAGATTTTTCAAGGGTTTCAGGCTTCAGTCTGCCACCTTATCTACCTGTCTTATTATCTTCCCGGAACAATAATCCTGGATTTATCCCTCTCCTGGGCCTGCCGCTGGCGCTGCAACTGCTGAATCTGTTCGATCATCTCCGTCAAAGCCTGCTTCATGGTAGCGGGGAACACATCGATCGCTTCACCCAGGGTTTTGGCTTCGAGTTCGGACTGGATGGGCAGGGGGCCTTCGGGAGACATGAGCTGGGTATGGCCGATGAACACCTCGTCACGTGCTGTGTCCTGTGTGCCGTCCGGTTTTATGGGAATCAGTCGCCTTATGGAACCGACTTTGAGATCCGTTATGGATTCTTCCCGAAAAAGGTCGTTTTTGTCGATTGAAAAATTAATGTTCTGTATTTGTTCCTGTCCGCTCATTAAATGCCTCCGCCTGTTAAAAGGGATTATTTATAAAAATGTATCAAAGTCCGGCAGCCAAAAAAAATCAAAATACCAGTTACGCGATTTCAAACAGGTAAATCGTACGGTGTGCAAGCTGAAATTTTGCGAAAAAGAAACCGTGCAGCGTAGAATTTGAAATTTAATATCGCCACTATGTATGAATGATATTTCTGGTTATCTACACCATCCGGCCGGCTAAGGCAACGGAAGTTTTAACCCATTTTTTCACTTCCGGAAACGGATATGGTTCAAGTGCCCCAAAACCTGGCATTGCTTTAACCTTAAATTTTGAGAACACCGGGGTATAGATTCCGCACAGGAATTTGGTTAAATTGTTCTCAGTGGCATACCCTCCAGCCGAACGGATAAATTCGACGGTCAATTCATCAAATTTCAAATCTGATAGGGGGTTCAGCGGGGTGGTTGTCTCAATTTTAATGGTTTCATTTTTGCAGAAGGAACAGTGACCGCAATGCTCAAAATCCAGGTTCTCCCCGAAATATCCGGCAAGCTTCCGGCTGATGCATGATCGGCTTTCAAAAAAATCGACCATTTGATGAATTCTGGCAATGCCGTGAGACTCCTTTTGCATAAACAACCCATGCATCTTTTCCGTCGCCCAATCCACATCAAATGCCTGGTTCAGTATGTCATATACTTCAATCGCCTGTCGGGTCTGGAGTTCGATCCACCCTTTTTCATTAAAATATTCCAGGGCAGTGACAATCCGCTGCCGGTCCGTGTCATAAGAATTCAAAATCCCCGCAATATCAACGGATGTCCATATTTTTTTCGTTTGGCAGTGGGCAAAGACAGCGTCGACAAACTGCTTTCGCTCACCTGAAAACTGTTCAATGATTTCTTCCGGCCCGGCAAGGAACTTAAAGGCGAACTCATCAAAATAAGTTGTTTTCGGCCGAATAATGCCTTCCAGGGAAAGATAAACCAGCAGGGTTTTTAACGGCAGGGTCCGGATGTTGATTTCGTTGGACAGCCTTGTTAATTTAAACTCCCATATGAATCCATCGTTTTGCTGAATCTCTCGAATCAGAAGATAAATGGATCGTTTGTCCGGGGTGTCGCCGTAAATGAAATTTTCCAGGATATTGATGCCGTCACGGTTGGCCAAAACCTCGCATAGAGCGAGTTCTCCATCTCGTCCGGACCGCCCGATTTCCTGGCTGTAGTTTTCAATTGATTTGGGCAGGTCATAATGGATGATTCTCCGGATGTCTTTTTTATCAATTCCCATGCCAAAGGCAATGGTGGCCACGATGCAGGCAAGGGAGCCGTCCATGAAACGATTCTGGATATTTTCCCGTTCAATGTTTTGCATACCGGCATGATACGCATGGGCATTGATGTTGTTTTCACATAGAAACGCAGCCGCCTTTTCAGCGGTTTTCTGGAGGGTCACATAAACAATGGTCGGGGTGTCGGGCGCTCTTTTTATCCTTTTCAGCAGAATATTCTTTTTGTCAGCTTCTGCGGAGGGTGTGACTTTTAAAAAGAGATTTTTACGGTAGAATCCGGTGACCACAACATTTTCCCGCATGATATCGAGCTTGGCGCACATGTCGTCAATCACCGCCGGTGTCGCAGTCGCGGTCAGCAGCAGCGTCTGCGTAATGTTGAATTCTTTTTGATAATGGGGCAGTTTTAAGTATTCCGGACGGAAATTGTGCCCCCACTCGGAAATACAGTGGGCTTCGTCAATCACCAGCAGGGAAATCCGCATGTTTTGCAGATGGTAACGGAACCTTTCATTTTTGAATCGTTCCACAGAAATCATCAGGATTTTGAGTTCCCGATTTTTAGCCTGTTCAAAAATTAGATTGACTTCTTCCCGGGTCAGGGTTGAATCGAGCCGGGCAGCGGGAATATGGTGTGCTGTCAGAAAGTCCAGTTGGTCTTTCATTAATGACAGCAGCGGGGATACCACCAGGGTCATCTCCGGCAGCAGCATGGCCGGCAACTGGTAACAAATGGATTTCCCGGCGCCCGTCGGGAAGATGGCGACCGCAGACCGGGCGTCCAGTATTTTGGAAATAACATCTTTCTGCCCGTTTTTAAAGCTGTTGAACCCGAAATATTTCTGCAGTTCTTTTTCCGGCATTTTTTTTCCAGTTTTTGTCGGGAATGGAATCCCGACCTTCAAAAAAATATATTGAACAATCTGTCATCGGTTTTGATTCATTCAGTTGCAAGGCACTTCCGCCTATTCATTATTCGGATGGCTTTGATAAACACTCAAATTCAAGGTGCGCAAGTTCTGAGGAATGAGGCGTACTTTTCGTACGTTGAATGACGAAGAATGCAGCGCTACGCAGAAGTTGATTGTTTAACGAAGCCATGCTTAATGCCATTTGAAGAACCGCAACCCCGCTGAAAAAAAACAAATGCCGATGGACAAAAGAATCGTGGTGGGAATCATTGCTTCGGAAAATCCCGCGCCTTCAATAAAAATGCTTCTTAATCCGTCGGCTAAAAGCGTCAGGGGCAGTTTCTGGATAAAAGGGATGCTCCAGTCGGGAAAATTATGGTAGCTGAAAAATACACCGGAAAGGACCATCATCGGCATTACCACGGCATTGACAAGGCCGTTGCCGATTTCCGTATTGGCGGTGCGGCAGGAAATAAAAATGGCAATACCGCCGAAAGCAATATTGCCGGCCATAAAAATGGCAAACAAACCCGCAATGCTTCCCTGGACACTGATATGAAAGACCAGCCAGGCAAAGATGAAAAGCAGGGCGGATTCAATCAGGTTCATGGTGATTCGGACCGTCATCAGCGAGATCAGGAAATATGACTTTTTCATCGGTGTTGCCACCATCCGCCGCAGCAGTTTTTTGGATCGTCGGTCGATCATGCCGTAACTGATGCCCCACATACATGACATCATGATCCCCATTGCAATCAGTCCGGGCACCAGGAAGTCGATATAACGGGTACCGCGAACCGTCATGGGATATATGTTTTCAGCATGCTCCTCAATCGCAGCACTGCCCGGATTGAAAATTTTCGACAGTTTCAGGTATGAAAAATGAGCGTCTGTGTTCAACGGGTCGAAATGGTATTCAATCCGGCCGTTTTTTTCATTCATGATAATACTTAAGTTTCCGCGTTTTAAGAGAACCATGGCATGGCGCCAGGCTGTTTTATCAAAAATAAAGATGGTCGTGCCCAGTTTTTTATCCGCCAGCGTGATTTTATACCGCAAGGGGATGCCAGGCGTTCCATCCATCCTTTCTGCGTGTTTTTCAAGAAACGCGAGGAGCGGAGAGTCGATGCTATTGTCAGTGGTAAGGGCTTGATTGTCTTGTACCACCGCCACATGACGGACAATATCGGTTTGCTGCGTAAATGCGATGCCCAGTCCGAGCGCCATGAGAATGGGGAAGATAATGCCCCAGAAAATGACCGCCGGCTGACGGATAATTTCTTTAAAATGGGCGGAAGTTAATTGAATCAGCTGTTTTTGTCGGATCAGGTTAATCATGCAAACGTCTGCCTGTCATTGAAGTAAATAGGTCGTCGAGTGTTTTTCTGCGGCATTCCAAATGTTTGAGCCGAAGATGGTTTTGATTCAGAAAGTTCAGGAATTCAGGCAATTCCGTTTCCATCTGGTTTAATGCGATAACGCCTTTTTCCCGGTTGGCATCCCACTGGATCTGGAATTTTGAATGAATGGGCTTTCGGGCAGTGATACCGGTTGATTCATCCAGTGAAAATTCAATGATTTTATCGCCGTTATCTTCTTCCAGCAGTTGTTCCAGGGTTCCCTGCCTCAGGATTTGCCCTTTGTCGATAATGATAATCCGGTCACAGAGCTTTTCGGCTTCTTCCATGTAATGGGTGGTCAGAACCAGTGAAGTCTGTGACTGCTCTTTCAGCTGCTGGAGAATCGACCATATTTCCCGCCGGGCATTGGGGTCCAGTCCGGTGGTGGGTTCATCTAAGAGTAAAATGGCCGGATTGTTGAGCAGGGCAATTCCCAGCGCAAGCCTTTGCCTTTGACCGCCGGAGAGATTGACTACATAGGATCCGGCTTTGTCATCAAGACCGATGATTCCGATAATTTCATCCACCCGCGGTTGATCCAACTCATAGAAACTGGCAAACAGCTTTAACGTTTCAAAAACAGTGAGACGGTCAATAAAATGGGTTTCCTGGAGTGAAAGGCCGATTTCCCGATGAAGTTCATTCTCATTCCCCTTCCATTTCCTGCCCATAACAAAAATATCGCCCTGGTCCGGCTTTTGAATGCCTTCGATCATTTCCATCAGGGTTGTTTTGCCGGCGCCGTTAGGGCCGAGCAATGCAACGGACTGGCCCTTGAATATCTGAAAATCAATCCCTTTAACTGCCTGGACCGCCTTAAAGGATTTGTAGACGTTTCTAACTTCAATTACCTGATTTTTTGTCATATTCAACATAGCCGTCGGACATATTCAGAAGGTGATCCGGCCGTCTGCCGGATGCACAATCTATTTAGCTTGATTTTTTAAAGACTGATCTGCTGTTATTTGATTTTTGATTCTATCGGGCAATCAATATTAAGAAATTGAAAAAAAGTCAAAGCCTGATCTTGTGAAAAATTATTGAATAATTTTACGTGGTCTTTAACGTAGGTGTTTTCAAACAAGCATGATTAAGCGGAGTTTTTGATATTCGTCAGACGTGAGGATTTATAATAAGCATGATGA
>JAHECJ010000134.1 GCA_024641805.1 Desulfococcus sp. | reverse complement strand
GGGCTGAAATGTGAAAAAAATTATTATAAGCGAGATTATAATTAAAAAGCCCAACATTTTTCTTCAGCGGACTCATTTCCTTCGCCGCTGAGAATCGCGTCATGCTCCAGAGAATAAACACATGGGAATAGGTTTGATAAAATCAAGAGTGAGCTATCTGATCTTCTCAATATTATCATACTTTCTTGCGCTATATGGCTTTGCTGGCATGCTGGAAACTCGGAATAAAAATGTCAGCCCAACCTACTTAGGTTGCTTAATGCTCTTCTGCGGTTCCTTCTTTTTATATTGCTTTTTTAAAGAAAAAAAACAGTAAGTTAAAAAAAGGCTACGCATTCGCTACACATTTTAGTTGTGGTAGAAAAATATAACCAATCGGAATTTAAAAAAGAAGTGGTCGGGGCGGTAGGATTTGAACCTACGGCTTCCTGCTCCCAAAGCAGGCGCGCTGCCAGACTGCGCCACGCCCCGATTTTTTTGATGGGGGTGTACCTATCATTCTTTTTTCAAACAATCAAGCCGATATTTTTTGCTTCCCATTTTCACCGCAAAACCAGAAGACTCGGCCTAAAAATCTGCTTTTAAAAAAAATATAAATAAATCAAATATTTTTAACTGCGTTAAACGATTTTCAAGTTTTCCGCAAATACAAGGAAAATGGCGCTTCGCTATAGCAGTCTATGCGGGGTGTCATCTGACGCCGCAGATGCGGTGAAATCGGAAATCGTTTTGGTCGGCTTTACCGGCTTAAATAGATATCGACTCCCTTTTTTATTCTTCCTGCAATATCAATTAAAAAGTCTTCATCATTTAACCGCTTCTCAGTTGTCGGATTTGTCAAATACCCGGTTTCAATGATAATCGCCGGCATATCAACCCCTTCGAGGACACGGAGTGCAGCTCCTGCAATATTCACTTCGGGAATTTCCGGCGGCCCGCCAAGCTGCGCCTTAATGCATCCGGCAAGCGCCAGGCTTTCTTTTTGATGCCGAAGCTGAACCTGGTCCCACTTTCTTCGGGCATCCCCTTCCTTTTCGGGAACCGCCGGTTCCAGCCGAATCCCGCCCTTTTTTTGATCCGCACCCTTAAAATAAAAGACCGACCATGCATCTGTCTGACGCATACTGCCGCCGCCGGTGTGGATGCCAATAAAAAGGGTCCCCTGCTGATTGTTGGCCACAGATGCCCGTTTTGTGAGATCCACCTGGTAATCACCATTCCGGGTCAACACAACCTGATACTGGGGCTTAAGCTCTTTTGCCAGAATCCGCGCAACATTTAATGATACGTCTTTTTCAACACTGCCGTCTGCTCCGCGGACTCCTATGTCATACCCGCCATGCCCCGGATCAATGACAATGGTCCGGATGCCGTCAGCCTTAAAATCGTTTTCGGCGGCATGGGAATATGAAACCGCCAGCAACGCCGCGATCATGAGTAAAAAGACCGTCACCACCTGTTTTTTTTGATTGGTTTTTTCAATTATCATCATATCACGTGTGTACATCGATTTTCCTTGACACCCCTATAAATAGATACTATTTTAACAAAAATCAAGACATTAACTATCTAATTGGTTATAATCTCAATAAGTTGATGGCTTTAAAAAAATGATCCGCATTTTACTGCCATCAATTTTTTTTACTCAAAGAAAACAGGAAAAGAAAGAAAATATATTCGAACGCGAGAGTGGCGAAATTGGCAGACGCGCTGGACTTAGGATCCAGTTCCGCAAGGAATGGGAGTTCGAGTCTCCCCTCTCGCACCACCGACAAAATATATCCGAACCCTGAATGGTGTTTCCAGTTCCGCAAAAAATGTCAGTCAACATCCGGAAACCGATTACAAAAAGATAAACACACGTTTCAAAAGACTGTATCTGAATTTTTTAAAAAGAATTGCCGCCATCATGTGTTTTCAAATAAGGGTTTGGTTTTACATTTACTTAAGAGAGGATTAATTTAATGGAAGTTACAATAGCCGATATCAGTTCAGTTAAAAAGAAAATTCAAATCCAGATCCCCCTGGAAGATGTTTCCAAGGAGCTGGATTCCGCCTATCTTCAACTTAAAAAGAACGCCAAGGTCAAAGGATTCCGACCGGGCAAAACACCGCGTTCCGTTCTTGAAAGGATGTTTCATAAAGACGTTCACGCGGATGTTGTCAATACATTAATCCAGAATACATTTATTGATGCGGTAAAACAGGAATCCATTTCTTTTATCGGAACACCGGACATCAATCCGCCGGAACTGGATCCTGGTGCGCCTTATGTTTACGATGTCACGGTGGAGCTCAAGCCTGAACTGTCGCCCATTAAATTTGAAGGGGTTGAGCTCAAAAAGACCCTGTATAAAATGTCCGAGGCCGAAGTTGACAAACAGATTGAGCTGCTGCGGAAACAGCTGGCGGAATACCTGCCGATTAAAGAGGATCGGGCAGCAATTGATGGGGATCACGTGATCATCGATTATGAGGGACTTAAAGATGGAAATTTCTTTGAGCCCACTCAAAAAACAGAAAACTATACCCTTAAAATCGGCCGGGGCATGATATCCGAAGAATTCGACAAGCAGGTTGTCGGCATGAAGCCCGGCGAGGAAAAAGAATTCCCCGTCACGTTCCCTGAAAACTATCACAACAAGGACCTTGCCAACGTTGAGATTTCGTTTAAAGTTACTCTCAAGGAGATTCGCCAGGAAGTTCTTCCGGCGGCCGATGATGAACTGGCCAAAAAACTGGGAAATTTTAAAACCATTGAAGACGTAAAAGATGCAATCCGCAAAAACCTTCAGGAAGGGTACAGTAAACGCACAGAGCAGGAAATACAGGAACAGATTTTTGAAAAACTGCTCACCGAAACCTTTGAACTTCCGGAAACCCTGGTTAAATTTGAGCTTGACGGCATCATCGCCGACACGGAAGCGAGATTTTCACAAAGCAATGTCACCCTGGACCAGCTGGGCCTTTCCCGTGAAAAACTCGAGGAACAATATCGCGAGGTTGCCGAAAACCAGGTCCGCCGCCACCTGTTTTTAAGCAAAATGATTGAACAGGAAAACATGGAACTGCCGGAAGAAGAATTAACCGCCGAGTATGAATCTTTTTCTAAAACGCTCGGACAACCGGTCAGTTTTATCAAAGAATATTACGAGAAAAATCCGGACAAGCTTGAAGGTTTCAAGCATGCCTTACTTGAAAAAAAGGTGTTTGATCTTATAATTGAAAAAGCAGCCATTGAAGAAGTCGAACCTGCAGTGGATGATTCTGAAAAATCATCCGGCTCAGCTTCTGAATAAAAACAACAGTTGACGAAAAGAAAAGGAGACTCAAATTGCCATTAATTCCAATGGTCATCGAACAAACCAGCAAAGGGGAAAGAGCCTATGACATTTATTCCAGGCTGCTGAAGGACCGGATTATATTCCTCGGCACTGCAATAAATGATGATGTGGCAAACCTCATGATTGCTCAAATGCTTTTTCTTGAATCAGAAGATCCGGACAAGGATATCAACTTTTATATCAACTCACCCGGAGGTTCTGTGACTTCGGGATTGGCAATATACGACACCATGCAATACATCAAACCGGATATTACCACGGTATGCATCGGCCAGGCAGCGAGCATGGGCGCCCTTTTACTGGCGGCCGGCGCGAAAGGTAAACGCTACACGCTTCCCAATTCACGCATTATGATTCATCAACCCATGGGCGGGGCTCAGGGGCAGGCATCTGACATTAAGATTCAGGCTGAAGAAATCATTCGTCTGCGCGGGAAGCTCAACGATATCCTGGCGTTTCACACGGGTCGCGATATCAAAAAAATAGAGATCGATACGGATCGGGATTTTTTCATGTCCGGTGATGAAGCCAAACAATACGGGCTTATCGACCATGTTATTTTCAATCGTGACGATCTTGATAAAATCATAGAATCGGAGGCCTAATATGCCTAACAAAGGCGATGATACGACTGATAATCTTTTCTGCTCGTTTTGCGGTAAAAACCAGCAGGAAGTCAAAAAGCTAATCGCCGGTCCCGCGGTATACATTTGCGATGAATGTATCCAGCTTTGCAGTGAAATTATTGAAGAAGAAAGCATTAAAGATACGGATCTCGGCGACCGGACGCTCACGCCGGCGGAAATCAAGGACAAGCTGGATGAATACGTGATTCAGCAGGACCATGCCAAAAAAGTTCTGTCCGTTGCGGTTCACAATCATTACAAGCGGTTGGAATCCACTGTCAATACGGATGATGTTGAAATCCAGAAAAGCAACATCCTTTTAATCGGTCCCACCGGATGCGGAAAAACCCTTCTGGCGCAGACGCTGGCAAGGTTCCTGAACGTACCGTTTACCATCGCAGACGCGACCAGCCTGACGGAAGCCGGTTATGTCGGCGAAGATGTAGAAAATATCGTTCTGGCACTCCTGCAAAACGCCGACTATGACGTGGAAAAAGCCCAGCGCGGAATCGTTTATATTGACGAAATCGACAAAATCGCCCAGATGTCCGACAATCCGTCGATCACACGGGATGTATCCGGCGAGGGCGTTCAGCAGGCACTGTTGAAAATTATCGAGGGAACCACCGCCAGCGTGCCCCCCAAAGGCGGCCGGAAGCACCCCCAGCAGGATTTTGTCAAAGTCGACACATCCAATATCCTTTTTATCTGCGGCGGGACTTTTACCGGGCTGGATCAGATTATCCGGCGCCGAATCGGGTCAAAACTGATGGGTTTTGGTGCAAAAGTCGTCAGCCAGACGGAAAGCAGCACCAGTGAAATCTTGAAAATGATTGAAACCGAGGACCTGATTAAGTTCGGCCTGATACCTGAATTTGTGGGCCGGCTGCCGGTTGTGGCGACGCTTCAGGAACTGGACGAAGAAGCGCTGATTAAAATTCTTACGCTTCCCAAAAATGCAATTATCAAGCAATTTCAAAAACTTTTTGAAATTGAGGGCGTCAATTTAAGATTTACCGACAGTGCGCTGGCGGCGATCGCAGCCGAGAGTTTAAAAAGAAAGGCCGGCGCTCGGGGACTTCGCGCGATTCTTGAATCATCCATGCTGGAAATTATGTATGAGCTGCCATCCATTGGCAGCGTAAAGGAATGTGTTGTCGGCGAAGAAGTTATCCTGAATAAGGAAGAGCCAATTCTGCTCTATGAAAATTCCAAAAAAAAGGCATAACCGCTTTTTTTAAATAATTCCATTCGGCACTTCAGTAACTGATGATCAATCCGCTACTGAAGTGCCTTTAATTTTTTTAAGATGACCACGTGCTTAATTGTTTTCACAAATTTCACTATCTCTCCGAGACCCGAAACTGCCGGCTGTATCCCGTAAAAAAACGCTTTTTTATTTAATTTACTCTTGCCAGCAGTATCTTAAGTGCTTATTTTAATTTCGGCAATTTGTGCCAAATGAGACAATCGTTTTCCTAAATTTAAATACACTTACAAGAGACCTATATATCCCATGATCGATTTACCCAAAATATTCTCCCATGAAGATTCGTCAGGCAATCGCAAAATACCCATGAGCCTTTCTCTCCTTCCGCTGCGTGACATTGTCGTTTTTCCGCATATGGTGTCCCCGCTTTTTGTGGGGAGATCAAAATCAATCAATGCCATTTCGGAAGCCATGAACTCTGAAGAAAAGTATATTCTTCTCTCAACCCAGTCCGATCCGGGAAAAGAAACCCCCAAAGAAAACGAAATTAACCGAATCGGTACGGTGGCAAAGGTTCTGCAGATGCTCCGGCTCCCGGACGGTACTGTAAAAACCGTTGTTGAAGGAAAGTACCGCGCACGGATCATTGAATTCAAACCAAACGAAAGTTTTTTCGAGGTCATTCTTGAAATAATTGAAGAACCTGAAATCAATCAGAGTGAAAAAGAGGCATTTTTCCGAAACATCCTCACCCTGCTTAAAGATTACGCGGAGCTCAATAAAAACTTCTCAAAAGACACGGTCAAGAATATTTCCGTGATTACGGATCCGGTCAAAATGGTATATACCGTTGCCGGGCATTTTTCCTTTAAAACTATTGAAAATCAGGCACTTCTGGAAATCCCTGAAATCAGTGAGCGCCTCACCCGCTTGATTGAACTGATCAAGCAGGAAATCATTATACTGGAAACAGACAAGCTGATTAAAAACCGCATCAAAGAGCAAATGGAGAAAAGCCAGAAAAACTATTATCTCAATGAGCAGATGCGGGCCATTAAAAAGGAAATGGGATCTGATGACGCTGAAGCCGATGAGTTAAAGGCCCTTGAAAAGCGCATCAAAGAAAAAAAAATGTCCAAAGAGGCCAATACAAAAGCCGGACAGGAACTGAAAAAACTGAAGTTGATGACCC
>JAHECJ010000133.1 GCA_024641805.1 Desulfococcus sp. | reverse complement strand
TCCCAGGCCATATCTTCCGAGATATTACTGGACAACCTGCTGCGCACAATGATGAAAATCGTTATCGAGAATGCAGGTGCGGAAAAAGGATTTCTGCTGCTGAGTTCAGGGGATCGCCTGAAGGTTGCGGCAATGGGGATTGCCGATGCGAATGAAATTTCCGTCCGGTTTGATGAATATTTCACAAATAAAACAGAAATTCTGCCGTCAGCGATTATCAATTACGTTACCCGGACCCGGGAATACGTGGTGCTCAAAAATGCGGCCGCCGAAAGCCGGTTCGGCAATGATCCTTACATCCGGGAGCATCGCCCCAATTCTGTTTTATGCATCCCTGTCATTTACCAGTCAAACCTGACCGGTGTGATATACCTTGAAAACCGCCTGACCCCTGATATCTTTTCATCCGATCGGATTGAAATCCTACGGCTGCTCTCCTCCCAGATCGCCATTTCCATTGAAAATACCATGCTGTTTGAAAAGCACCGCACTGCTGAAGAAAAATACCGGGGCATTTTCGAAAACGCGGTGGAAGGAATCTTTCTTTCAACTATTGACGGACAGTTTATCAGCGCGAATCCAGCCATGGCGAATATCCTGGGCTATGACACTCCTGAAGAACTCTGCCGTTCGGTCACGGATATTGCGCACCAGATATACGTATCACCGGAACAGCGTGATAAAAACCTGCGCACGCTGCGCAAGAATGAAACAGTGGCCGATGTTGAAGTGGCATTCCGCCGCAAAGGCGGGGCAACTATCTGGGTTTCCTTGAGCGCCCGGTCCATTTACGATGAGAACGGTGAACTTTTCCGGATTGAAGGGTTTATTGTTGATATTTCAGAAAGAAAAGCGGCGACGGATGCTCTGCGGGAACGGGAGGAAAACCTGCTCAAGGAAAATATCCGGCTGCGATCCGACATCCGGGACCGGTTTCGGTTCGGACGCCTTATCGGCAAAAGCCCCGCCATGCAGGAGGTTTACGAACTCATCCTGAAAGCGGCCACCACGGATGCGGCAGTTATTATTTACGGAGAATCCGGCACCGGCAAGGAGCTGGTGGCCCGGGAAATACATGAAATGGGCGATCGCAAAAACGGCAGTTTCGTGCCGGTCAACTGCAGCGCAATCCCCGAAAATCTGCTGGAAAGCGAATTTTTCGGTTATAAAAAAGGCGCGTTCACCGGAGCAAACACGGACAAACAAGGGGTTCTGGACATGGCCCACGACGGCACCCTTTTCCTGGATGAACTCGGTGAAATCAGCCTGAATTTTCAGATAAAACTGCTCCGTGTCCTGGAAGACGGCAGCTACACGCCATTGGGGTCCCAGAAAGCCAGAACCTCAAATGCCCGGATCATTGCCGCGACAAACCGGGACCTTCAGGAGGCGATTCGAAAAGGGCTGATGCGGGAAGATTTCTTTTACCGGGTCCATATCATCCCCATTTATCTGCCGCCTTTGCGGAGCCGAGTTGAAGACATCCCCCTGCTGATCGAACATTTTCTGAAAATTCACAGCCGACATGCTCAGGCTCCGGCCATTCCCGGCCACATGATCGAAGCGCTGATGACCCACAGCTGGCCCGGCAATGTGCGGGAACTGCAAAATGTCCTTCACCGCTATTACACCCTGGGCAAAATCGATCTTTTAATGCCGTCACCCAATATACAGTCACGGCCGAAAGAACCTTTGACCGATCAAACTCCCCATCCGGCAACGGCGGACCACGGACAGGACCACCAGGCTATTATGGAGAATACCGAAAAAAATCTTATAATCGCCGCCCTGGAACGACACCAGTGGAACCGGAAAAAAGCTGCCGCCAGCACCGGGATCCCCCTGCGCTCTTTTTACCGAAAGCTAAAGCAATATCAAATTATTCAAGACAGATAGATTTCAAATAGATGCAGAGATGCACGACTCCCTGCCATTAGATAGTTTAAATATTGCAATCTTAAACTCATCTGAAAATAAGACTTCTCACTCGGATACGGCACGCCAAAAAACTGCAGCTAATAAGATCAAACTATAAAATACGGATGTTTTATCCCGATTTTTTTACGTAATTTATAGGTATAGGTTTTTCCCAATAGTTCTGTATTATAAAAATAAATCCGAATCATTGTTGTGAACATCGTTTTGATTTAAATACAGCCTAATACTCGAAAACAGTTCCATCGATAAACCAAATCAAGGGGGAGTTATTATGAAAAAGTCAGCGTTGATCATCGTTTCACTACTTCTGCTTTTACCGGCCCTTGCCCTGGCAGGCGGTTCCAGCCCCACGTGTGATACAAAATATCCTATCGTATTGGCGCACGGCATGGGAACTCAGGCAAAAATTTTGTACGTGATTGACTATTGGGGAGGTGTACCTGGTGATCTGGAAGATGAAGGCGCAGATGTTTATATCACAAGCGTTAACGCCATGGACTCAAAAGCCAGTAAAGCCGCTCAGTGGAAAGCACAGGTTCTTGAAATTATGGCGGTAACCGGGGCTAAGAAAGTTAATGTCATCGGCCACTCGGATGGTTGTCTGTACACACGATATGCCATCAGCAATCTTGGAATGGGTTCAATGGTTGCCAGCCATACCAGCCTCGCTGGGCCGCATCGTGGCAGTTCCACGGCTGACATGATCATGGGCCTTATTCCGGACACTATGGAACCCATGGTGGGTGATGTTCTCAACACAATCATGGCTTTCGCGATGGGCGACGTAAACGGTGACAGTGTGGCGAACGGAATTGAACTCACAAGACCTTACATGAATAACATCTTCAATCCCAATACGGTTAATGTACCCGGCATTTATTATCAGAGCTATGCATATAAGTGCAAGAATGCGATTGGTGCAGGACCCATCTTTTGGATCACCTGGGCAGCTATGCTTCCTGTTGAAGGGGACAACGATGTTCTTGTTTCTGTAACTTCGGCCAAATGGGGTAATTTTAAAGGCGTTATCGAAGGATCATGGTTGGGGTCTGGCGTTAACCATCTCGCCGCCGTTGGGATGCTTTCCGGTCTTTTGTATCCGCCGGCCATCGGTTACGATCCGGGAGAACATTGTGTAAATATTGTGAAAGACCTGAAGAACCGGGGATATTAATCCCGATAATTTTTTCCGTATAAAAATTTTGCACGGCATTGGCCGCCATCGATAAACATAACGCGGTGACCAATGCCGTGAATTTTTTTAAGAAGGGAAAGACACCTCTTCCACAGGACAGAGAATAAACATTCATTTTGTCCTTGAAAAATTAAGCACCCCGTTTTCCACTTCACAGAAAATGCCGTATTGTTCTCGAATATTTCTGGCCCATTTCTCTGCAATAAGCTGAAAGGTTCCGTCTTCTTTCATGGATTGGGCTGCTTTCCGCCACTTTTCGACTGTTTCTGAAGGAGTGCCATGTTTGGACATCATGATATAAACGTCAGATGTCCTGGTTTCTGATATCACCTCGAATTCGGTAATCGGAATGCCAAGTTTCATGCATTCAAATGCCATGCCCTGGGGTTCATAAAAAACAGCCTGAATCCGTTTCAGCCTCAACATTTTCAAGCCCTGCGCATGCGTCGATAGTTCATCCAGGTTTGTAAAACCCATTTGCTTGAGATAACTCGCCCGGACATCCCCCCTTACCACACCGATACTTTTCAATTTTTTCGCATCTTCGATGCTCCGCAGCGTAATGCCGGCTCCTTTGCCGGCATATATGACCCAGGGTTTTCGCATTAATTGCATAATCCAGTAAAATTTTTCTTCTCTTTCTGGGATTCTGGAAAAACTGAATAAAATTATATTCGGAGATTGGGATGCCTCGTTTAATGCCCGGATTTCCGGGACGAATTTGATGGACTCGCGACTGTTCAGCCGTTTTTGGAGGTTTTGCAGGATTTCCACTGAAAATCCCGAAGGCTCTCCATTCTCACCAATAAAACTGCTAGGTGGCTCTTCAACCGTTAAAATACGCAACTCCCCCGCCAATACAGTAGAAATCATGAACATTGAAGTAACCACCAAGCAAATCAATCTCTTCATACATGATCCTTCAATTACCTTGGCTTTTCATCCGATGCAGCTTTGCGGAAAGCAAATCGCCTGGATATGTAAATTATAAAATTAATCTTGAAAGCAATTCATTCCAAATTCATTAAAAACGATCTGAGATTGACTTTCTTATTCTTTACCCCAAATTTCCTTCTGATATTGTCTCTGTGGGTTTCCACCGTCCGGGTGGAGATCCCCATCAGGTCGGCAATCTCCTTGGTGATCTTATTTTGTTTGATCAGATTGATGACCTGGATTTCAGTCCGGGTCAATTTCTGCATATTATCAGAAAGCATGGTCATAAACGGTGAAGCAATTTCTTTAAAGTTGTCCTCCAGAATTTCAAGGTATACCTTCTGATGCTTATCCAAATGTGTTTTTTTAAGGAGTTCTAAATGCGGGGTAAGTATTTCCTTGATGCTGTATGCCACCTTGTCTTCAAATTTTTTCTTGTCATTTTCCCGTTTTTTTAACAGAACCTCCAGTGCGATATTGACCTCCTGAAGCTCCCGGGTGCGTTCTTCAACTTTTTCTTCAAGCGCTTCATGCATTTTCATCAGATTTTTTTCAGCCCGTTTTTGAAATGTCACATCCAGCAGCGTTTCAATCACTCCGATAATATTATTTTCAGGATCCCTTAAAAAAGCCAGCGTCAAAAACAGCCACTTTCCGTTTTCTCCCAGTTTTGGGAAAAATAACTCTATTTCATATGCATTTTTTACAATTTTTGATTTTCTGCATTCCGAACCATAAAAGCTCGAAATCTCCTCAAGAGAAACGTGGTCCACCAGAAAATCGGGCAGAATCGGCTGGCTCATCAACGTTTCAACCACCTGTTTGTTCTTCCGGGTAACGTCATTGGCATAAATTCCGGTCAGTTCTTCACAGGCCCGGTTCCAGTGAGTGATATGATAGTTTTCATTAAAGACAATGGTTGGTATGGGAGACCCTTCAATGATTTCCTTTAACTGCTGTTCACTTTTCTTTAAGATTTTTTCAGCCAGTTTTCGTTCCGTGACGTCCCGGGCGACTCCCCGGAAGCCAACCGGCTCTCCATTTTCATTTTTGATCAGGGAGATCACCAGCTCAATAAAAAGGGACGAACCGTCCTTTCGTATAACCCTATGCTGCGTGCTTTTACCGGTTTTGCCGGTTGTGAAAATTTCAGAATAATACGGTTCTATGATAGCTCTTTCTTCAGGAAACGTATATTCCCGGTAATTCATCCCGATCAATTCTTCCTTGGAATATCCGCTTTCCTTTATCAGTGCTTCATTTACAAACGTATAATTGCCAGTAAGATCAATTTCAAAAATATAATCCCCGACGTTCTCCAATATCATCTGGTATCGCTCTTTACTCTCCCGCAGGGCCCTTTTGTCCTTTATATGTTCCGTAATATCCCGGGCAGATCCCAGCACGCTTACCGGCTGTTTCTCTTCATCGTAGAGCAGCAGATTTTTATATTCGAGCAACCTTATTTCACCATCAGGTATCTGAATCGCGATGACCCCCTCATCTCGCCCGTTATTTCTGATCCGTTTCAGATAATCGTCAAATTCCGGTTTGAATTTTTCAGGGATTAAATCCCTGAGGTTCGATTCTGCAATAATATCCGGCCGGGCGCCCATCTCCGTGACATACCGGGCATTGTTTTCAATAAAATTGCCTTCCAGGTCATGAATAAAAATAAAATCAAGTACATTTTCGAAAAAGTCATGGTATCTTTTCTCGCTTTTTCTAAGATCCGCATCGGCCCTCTTAATTGCCGTAATATCGAGAATTGTTTCAATCACGCCGATTTTTGTACCATCGGAACTTTCTAACGGGGACACGGTTATGAATAACCACTTCCCGTTTTCACCCATTTCCGGGAAAAAAGACTCTACTTCATATGCATTTTTGACGATGGCCGATTTTTTATATTCTGAACCGGACAATTTTGAAATTTCCTCAGAAGTGACTTCTTCGGTCAAGCCTTCAGTTAGAACCGATAGATTATAGAATTCTTCAGCCACCTGCTTGTTTTTCCCGATAACATCGCCTGATTTAATGCCCGTCAATTCTTCGCAAGCCCGATTCCAGTGCACAATCTTATGATTTTTATCAAAAACAATAGTCGGGACCGGTGTTCCTTCAATGATTTCTTTGAAATGCTGTTCACTTTCTTTTAAAATTTTTTCAGAGAGTTTGCGCTCTGTAATATCTCTAGAAATGCCCCGGTATCCGATCGGCTTTCCATCGCTGTTTTTCATTAAGGTGGAAATCAACTCCACATAAAACATCGAGCCGTCTTTTCTTAAAACCCTGTGCTGCAGGCCTTTGC